>NZ_JBWJVP010000235.1:0-9802 GCF_056339915.1 Blautia sp. ZXY-1-B12
GAAGAAGCATCACCGTCATATGGTGTATAGTTCATTCCAATAAAGTTACGTACATCGATTTTTTCTTTCCAACGGTTGCCCTTAGTGCCATTCCACTGTTCGAAATTTTTCATTCTTTTACCTCTTTCTCTAAAATATTTCCCGCGCATTTCTCACTGGCCTGGAGTGAGATAATAAAGTGTAAATTGTACTTATTTAGGACACTTTTCTGTCCACGCTGTCAGTATACGTAAACATGAGTGTTATGTCAATTAATTTCCCTTATGATTTGAATGAAATACAATTCTGATAGCTTTTCATCGGAGTTTGCTTCTTTATTGTACTTTATCGCGTACATTAAGACTTTCTTGTATTTTTATAAATACAAAAAAAATACCGGTCAGGAAGTCCTCTGGACAATCTGACCGGTATCTGATTTTTGATATTTTATGTAAACTAATATTATTCCCTGCCAAGCGGATATTAGCCTGACCTGCAGAAGTCAAAAAACAGCAGGAAAAAATCGGGCGTGTCGGAACAATCTAACGGTTATTGATCGCTGTTACAAGTGCATCAATAGATGCGCGAATGATATCCGCGTCTACGCCTGCACCCCAGGCAAGGGTTCCATCCGGCTTTTTGATACCGACATAAGCAATAGCTTTGGAACTTGAACTGCGCTCCAGCGCATGTTCCTGATATGTTTCCAGGGAATATTTCAGCTCATATGCCTTCTTCAGTGCATTGCTGACTGCATCAAGACGTCCGTTACCGGATGCCTCTGTAGTGATTGTCTTTCCGCGGAAAGTAGAGGTAACTTTTGTTATAATACCACCATCTTTCTGCTGGAAATGTACTTCATTGATGCTGTACGGTTCTGTGATATTCTCAAAGGTCTGTTTAAACAGATTGAAAATTTCGTCAGGATGAAGCTCTTTATGTTTGTGGTCTGAAACAGCTTTTGTGGCATATCCCATTGCTTCACGCATTTTCGGAGGAAGATTAAGCCCGAATTTGGTCTCAAGAATATATCCTACGCCGCCTTTGCCGGACTGGCTGTTGATGCGGATAACATCTGCGTCATAATTTCTTCCCACATCTGTCGGGTCGATCGGAAGATACGGAACATTCCAGTGATCCGGATCCTTGTCATCTCTCCAGTGCATACCCTTGGCAATTGCATCCTGATGAGAGCCGGAAAATGCGGCAAATACAAGTGCACCACTGTACGGACTTCTTTCGCCTACTTTCATTCCGGTACATTCTTCATATATTTCACAGATATGCGGCATATCAGAGAAGTCAAGTTTTGGATCTACACCCTGAGAATACATATTCATACCAAGTGTAACAATATCTACATTTCCGGTACGCTCACCGTTTCCGAACAGAGTACCCTCGATTCTGTCTGCACCTGCAAGTAATCCCATTTCAGAATCTGCAACACCGCATCCTCTGTCATTGTGCGGATGGAGAGATACGATTACATTCTCGCGGTATTTCAGATTTTCACACATATATTCTACCTGGCTTGCATATACATGCGGCATGGAATGCTGTACAGTTACAGGCAGATTGATGATGCATTTGTTATCTGCTGTAGGCTGCCATACATCAAGAACTGCATTGCATACTTCCAGAGCGTATTCCGGTTCTGTGCCTGTAAAGCTTTCAGGGCTGTACTCAAACTGGAAATTTCCTTCTGTTTCATCAGCCAGTTTCTTTTAATAATGCGGCACCATCCACTGCAATCTTTAAGATTTCTTCTTTGGATTTCTTAAATACCTGTTCTCTCTGAGCTACAGAGGTGGAATTGTACACATGTACAATTGCCTTCGGTGCGCCTTTGACAGCTTCAAAAGTTTTGCGGATGATATGCTCTCTGGCCTGAGTCAGAACCTGAATAGTTACATCCTGTGGGATCAGATTCTGCTCGATCAGGGTACGCAGAAATTCATATTCTGTTTCAGAAGCAGCCGGGAAACCTACTTCAATTTCTTTGAAACCGATTTTTACAAGAAGTTTAAAGAATTCAATTTTCTGTTCCAGACTCATCGGAATCACCAGTGCCTGATTACCGTCACGAAGGTCTACAGAACACCAGACAGGTGCTTTGTCCACATATTCTTTTTCTGCCCATTTCATGCATTTAACAGGCGGCATAAAATACTGTCTCTGATATTTGCTTGGATTCATCATTTTTTCTTCCTCCGTTATGTAAATATTATGTTTGGACTGTGGGGATTGACTGTAAAAAGACATAAAAAATCTTCCATCTCCACAGACTTATCTGCAAGAGACGAAAGATATTATCATCTTACGCGGTACCACTCTTATTTATGAACAATGTCATACACTCATGGGATACGGAATCTCCGGATATCCGGTATTCTTATATCCTCTCCATATAACGGTGGAAACCGTCTGCACCTACTCTTGTATAATTTCAGGCAGCTGCTCAAAGGCGAGTTCCACAATTTCCTTCCACTGCTTCTCAGCAACCAGCAGTTCTCTGTGCTCCGGTCCGAGTGTACTATTCCCTATCATTGCATTTTACTTATAACTTTATTTGGCTTTTTTGAAATGAAATGAACATACGTCTGAATCATTCATTGTAAAAATATACTACAAACGATTTAACCATATGTCAGTCGGGGCAACAGGATTTGAACCTGCGACCTCACGGCCCCCAGCCGTGCGCGCTACCAAGCTACGCCATACCCCGTAACGCAAGTTAGTATAACAAATTATTTCTGTGATTTCAACTGTTTTTTGAAAAATTTACAAAAATTATACAAATTTAGCAGGAAGAAATTTCATGTACTTTTTTATGTTATAAAATTTCTTCCTGTTTATCCTATGTACAAGCCTTACAATCATCTGTTACAGTTACGCTGGCATGATGGCTTTTTCCAAATTGTCTACACGCATATCCAGTTCAAAAACTTTCTCTCGAGTTTCCTTATTCTCCTTTCTATAGCGAAGCTCATCCATACGTGAATCAAATAGGGCAGATATTTTTCTGTCAATTTCATTTTCCAGTTTAAGTTCTATAGTTTTTACGCTTCCCTTGAGTTGCACAATATCTGATTTCATGTTCGTGATATCCGTCTTCATGTTTGTAATATCTGCCTTCATGTTCGTGATATCTGTCTTCATGTTTGCAATATCTGTCCTCATATCTGCGATATCGTTCTTTACATCGGACATATCATTTTGAAAACCGGCAATGCTTCCCTGTATAGAAAAAAGGATATTTCTCAATTCCGCATCTTCCACATTCTTCCCTCCTTTCGTTATAGTACGTCTCGTTCTCTTTTGTATAGAACCAATTGTACCATTGAAAGAAGAAAAAGTCTACAGCGAAATTATTATAATATTTTTATAAGACATCTTCGGCAAATTATAACTTATGTATAAACAGCCCACTCCGAAGCTTTGGCTCAAACCAGGTGGATTTTGGAGGCATTAATTTGTTCTCGTCTGCAATCTTCATCAGGTCTTCCATAGATGTCGGGTACATGACAAAGGCTACACCGCCGGTTCTGTCCGCAATCTCTGCCAGCTCTGCTGCCTTATGGCTTCCGCCCACAAAGGAGATTCTCTGGTCTGTGCGCGGATCTTCGATTCCCAGGACTGGTCTGAGGACTTTTTCCTGAAGAATGGATACATCCAGCTGTCCGACCACGTCCTTCTTCTCATAGATATCCGGCCATGCTTTCAGGTGATACCACTGTCCGTCCACATACATTCCCATACAATGCTTCTCTACAGGCCTGCATGGAAATCCCGGCATCAGCATCAGTTCAAAGTTGAACTTCAGGGCGCCCAGAAATGCCTTTACAGTTAGGCCGTTCAAATCTTTTACAATCCTGTTATAAGGAAGAATGCAGAGCTGGTCATAGGGAAATACAACAGACAGGAAATAATTAAACTCTTCCTCCCCTGTATATCCCGGATTCTGTTCTCTTCTCTTTAAACCTACTTTTACAGCGGAAGCTGCGCGGTGATGTCCATCTGCGATGTACAGAGAATCAATCCCTGCAAATTCCTTATTTATTTCAGAAATGACCTCATCTTCATCAATCACCCATACTCTGTGTGTGATCTGATCCTCTTCTGTAAAATCATATGCTGCTTCATGATGATCTTTCCAGTTATTCATCAGTGTAAGCAGAGAATCCGGATATCTGCATGCCAGAAAAATAGGACCGGTATTTGCATTACAGGAATCTACATGGTGGATCCTGTCCTGTTCCTTATCTTCTCTGGTAAGCTCATGTTTCTTCACTACACCATTCATATAATCATCAATGGAACTGCATCCTACGATACCGGTCTGTGTCTTTCCTTTTCTTACAAGTTCATATATATAGTAACAGGCCTTCTGATCCTGAACAAGAATTCCCTTTTCTTCCATATTGTCAAGATTTTCTTTTGCTTTTTCATAAACCCGATCATCATACAGATCTGTCTCAGGTTCCAGATCCATTTCCGGTCTGTCAATATGAAGAAAGGACAGGGGATTCTCATCTCCGATTGATTTTGCTTCTTCCCGGTTTACCACATCATATGGAAGTGCTGCCACATCAGCAGCCTTTTCCGGTGTAGGTCGAAGTGCCCGGAATGCATGAAATACTGCCATAATATTTTCTCCTCTTCTGTATCTTTTGTATTGCTCTTTTATACCCACTTTACTGTCTATTCTGTAAAAATAAAACGAACATTATTCATTATTTTATCATATCCAAATCCTTATATCAATGTACAAATTATGAAACCTAATTTTTTTTTGAAAAACCTAAAAATTTTTGTATTTTTCTATTGCAATTTTTAAAATATATGGTATGATAGAATCACAAGTTAAGGAAACCAAATGATAATTTTTAAGGGAGGTCATTTTATGACAGAAGGATTAAAATGGACTGTAAACGAGGTTCCGAAATCAGATGATAAACACCTGGAACTGATGTCCGAAGAAAATGTAAAGAAAGCAAATGAGTTCCACAGAAGTTTCCCACAGTACAGTGTGACGCCTCTTCAGAACCTTTCATCTCTTGCGAAATATTTAGGAGTAAAAAATATTTTCTGTAAGGATGAATCCTATCGCTTTGGCTTAAATGCTTTCAAAGTACTTGGAGGTTCTTATGCAATGGGCCGCTATATCGCAAAAGAACTTGGACGTGATATCAGCGAGCTGCCATACAATGTTCTCTCTTCTGATAAATTAAGAGAAGAATTCGGAGCAGGCTACATTCTTTACTGCAACAGACGGTAATCATGGACGTGGAGTTGCATGGGCAGCTAACCGCCTTGGACAGAAAGCAGTTGTAAGAATGCCTAAGGGAACAACAAAGACTCGTTTCGATAACATTGTCAAAGAAGGTGCTACTGTTACGATCGAAGAAGTAAACTATGATGACTGCGTAAGAATGGCTGCAGCAGAAGCTGCCAAAACAGAACATGGTATCATCGTTCAGGATACCGCATGGGACGGATATGAAGAAATTCCATCCTGGATCATGCAGGGATACGGAACACTGGTTCTTGAGGCTGACCAGCAGTTAAAAGAAATGGGTGTTGAACGTCCGACACATGTATTTGTTCAGGCCGGTGTTGGTTCTTTAGCAGGTGCCGTAGTCGGTTATTTCGCTCATAAATATAAAGATAACCCGCCGGTTATGGCTGTCTGTGAAGCAAGTGCTGCTGACTGCCTGTACCGCTCCGCTGTTGCAAAGACAGGAAATCTGGTAAATGTTACAGGTGATCTTCAGACAATTATGGCCGGTCTTGCATGCGGTGAGGGAAATACGATCGGGTGGGATATCCTGAAAAATCACGTAGATGTATTTGCATCCTGTCCTGACTGGATGAGCGCAAAGGCAACACGTATCTACGCTAATCCACTGGGAG
Organism: Blautia sp. ZXY-1-B12; assembly: GCF_056339915.1. Classification (NCBI taxonomy): domain Bacteria; kingdom Bacillati; phylum Bacillota; class Clostridia; order Lachnospirales; family Lachnospiraceae; genus Blautia; species Blautia sp. ZXY-1-B12. The sequence goes on from NZ_JBWJVP010000235.1 coordinate 5,893, forward strand.
ATGATCCACACGTTGTCTCCGGTGAATCCGGTTCCGTTCCGCTTGGTTTCTGCTTCACTGCTCTTCACGATGAAGATGCAAAAGACTTAAAAGAAGCGCTGAAACTGGATGAGAATTCCGTAGTACTTGTTATTTCCACAGAAGGTGACACTGATCCTGTTCGCTACCGCGAGATCGTATGGGACGGATTATACGGAACAGACGAATCTTTAAGCAAATGATGTTTTTGGTGAACACAGACAGGTAAGTGGTATGGTTATCTCGAAAATGATATACCAGTAACTAATAATATGATATCAGATTAGGGGCAAAATACCTTTTGACCCTAACATCATAATATTTTATACATATTGGGAGGGTAAAAAAATGGATTACGCAAAAATTAACGAAGCTGCAATGGGTTATAAGGATGATATGACTAAGTTCCTTCGCGATCTGGTTCGCATTCCTGGCGAAAGCTGCGGAGAAAAAGGACATATCATGAGAATCAAAGAGGAAATGGAAAAAGTCGGATTCGACAAAGTTCAGATCGATCCGATGGGCAATATCCTCGGCTACATGGGAACAGGTAAAACTCTCATTGGTTTTGACGCTCATATTGATACAGTCGGTATCGGTAATATCAAGAACTGGGAATTTGATCCATACGAAGGTTTCGAATCTGATGAAGAAATCGGTGGACGTGGAACATCTGACCAGATGGGCGGTATTGTTTCTGCAGTATACGGTGCTAAGATCATGAAAGACCTTGGTCTTTTAAACGATAAATATCAGGTACTTGTGACAGGTACTGTACAGGAAGAAGACTGTGACGGTCTCTGCTGGCAGTACATCATCCATGAAGATGGTGTTCGTCCTGAATTCGTTGTTTCCACAGAACCAACAGACGGCGGTATCTACAGAGGACAGCGTGGACGTATGGAAATCCGCGTAGATGTAAAGGGTGTTTCCTGCCATGGTTCCGCTCCGGAACGTGGTGACAATGCAATCTACAAAATGGCTGATATTCTCCAGGATATCCGCGCATTAAACGAAAACGATGCTGCTGATACCACAGAGATCAAAGGTCTTGTAAAAATGCTTGATGAGAAATACAACCCTGAATGGGAAGAAGCACGTTTCCTTGGACGTGGTACTGTTACTACTTCCGAAATCTTCTTCACATCCCCAAGCCGCTGTGCAGTAGCTGACTCCTGCTCTGTATCTCTTGACCGTCGTATGACAGCAGGCGAAACATGGGAAAGCTGCCTGGATGAGATCCGTGCTCTTCCGGCTGTACAGAAATATGGCGACGACGTAACAGTATCCATGTATGAATACAACCGTCCGTCTTATACAGACCTTGTATATCCGATCGAGTGCTACTTCCCGACATGGGTAATCCCGAAAGATCACAAAGTAACACAGGCTCTGGAAGAAGCATATAAAGGACTGTACGGCGAAGAACGTCTTGGAAATGCTGAGACAGAAGGCATGAGAAAAGCTCGTCCGCTTACAGACAAATGGACATTCTCTACTAACGGTGTAACAATCATGGGACGTAACAGCATTCCTTGTATCGGATTCGGACCTGGTGCAGAAGCACAGGCTCATGCTCCGAACGAAAAAACATGGAAGATCGACCTTGTAAGATGCGCTGCTGTATACGCTGCTCTTCCAACTGCATACTGCAAATAATAAATAAATTTTCAAATTTTTTTAGGCGACGGATTTCCTATCATCCTAAAGGCTTAATATGTGTCCGGACAGAATCCCTGCTGTAACAGGCAGGGACACAAGATAAACAGATACAGCCGGATAACCGGTGTTTCTGCCAAACGCAGAAATTCAATTATTTCATATCAGGAAAGGATAAGCTATCAAAGCATAGCAGGTATTGATTTTATGAAAACATTACAGGATTACATTGATAAATTAAACAGCTTAAACTTCAAAGAAATGTACAACAACGATTTCTTCTGGACATGGGACAAAACAGATGATGAACTGGAAGCTGTTTTCACAATTGCTGATGCTCTCCGTTTCATGAGAGAGAACAATATCTCCACAAAAGTATTCGAGAGTGGTCTTGGAATCTCTATCTTCCGCGATAACTCCACACGTACACGTTTCTCTTTTGCTTCCGCATGTAACCTTCTTGGTCTGGAAGTACAGGATCTTGATGAAAAGAAATCTCAGATCGCTCATGGTGAAACTGTTCGTGAAACAGCAAACATGGTGTCTTTCATGGCTGATGTGATCGGTATCCGTGATGATATGTACATCGGAAAAGGACATGCTTACCAGAAAGAATTCATGGAAGCTGTTACAGAAGGAAACAAAGACGGTATCCTTGAGCAGAGACCTACTCTTGTAAACCTTCAGTGCGACGTTGACCATCCGACACAGTGTATGGCAGATATGCTCCACATCATCCATGAATTCGGCGGTGTTGAGAATCTGAAAGGCAAAAAGATCGCTATGACATGGGCTTACTCTCCATCCTATGGTAAACCACTCTCCGTTCCGCAGGGCGTTATCGGTCTGATGACACGTTTCGGCATGGACGTTGTTCTTGCTCATCCGGAAGGATATGATGTAATGCCGGAAGTTGAAGAGATCGCCAAAAAGAATGCTGAGAAAAACGGCGGATCCTTCACAAAGACAAACGATATGGCTGAAGCTTTCAAAGATGCTGATATCGTATATCCAAAGAGCTGGGCTCCATTTGCAGCTATGGAAAAACGTACAGACCTTTATGCAGAAGGCGACTTCGACGGAATCGATAAATTAGAGAAAGAACTTCTTGCACAGAATGCACAGCACAAAGACTGGGCCTGCACAGAAGAACTTATGAAAACAACAAAAGACGGAAAAGCTCTTTACCTGCACTGCCTGCCGGCTGATATTACAGGTGTAAGCTGCGAAACAGGTGAGGTTGACGCTTCTGTATTCGATCGTTACAGAATCCCGTTATACAAAGAAGCAAGCTTCAAACCATACATCATCGCTGCTATGATCATGCTTTCCAAATTTGAAAATCCACAGGATATCCTGAAGAAACTTGAAGTCAAAGCAGCTCCAAGAATCCTGAAATAATCAGGCGCAGATTAACAGTTGGATTGCAGTAATATTCCAGCTGCTTTCAAACAGATATTTAATTTTGAAAGCAGTTTCAGAATTTAAATATATTGAAAAATAGCACTCATCATATTGTATAGCAGGCGGGGCTGTCGCAGAAAGCACACAATCTTTATTGCGGCGGCCCTCTTTGCCTTTAAAATCAGGAGGTTTTTACAAATGTTTACAAGAAAAAGAATCGTTATTGCGCTCGGTGGGAACGCTCTGGGAAATACTCTCCCGGAACAGATGGTAGCTGTAAAAACTACTGCAAAAGCATTATGCGATCTGATCGAAGAAGGTCATCAGGTTGTTGTTGTACATGGAAACGGGCCACAGGTTGGCATGATCAACAATGCCATGTCTGCTCTCTCCAGAGAAGATGAGAATCAGCCAAACACTCCTCTCTCTGTCTGTGTTGCCATGAGTCAGGCTTACATCGGATATGATCTGCAGAATGCTTTGAGAGAGGAACTTCGAATCAGAGGATTTGTCCGCACACCTGTCGTCACTGTTGTCACTCAGGTTCGTGTAGATCCCAATGATCCTGCTTTTGAAAATCCATCCAAGCCGATCGGCAAATTCCTGACAAAAGAGGAAGCAGACCATCAGGCCAAGGCATATGGACATATCATGAAAGAAGACGCAGGGCGTGGTTATCGTCGTGTAGTTGCATCTCCAAAGCCTGTTGAAATCGTTGAACAGGATGCGATCAACAGTCTTGTGGATGCAAATAAAATCGTTATCTGCTGCGGTGGCGGTGGAATTCCCGTTGTTCTTAACGGACATCATCTCAAAGGTGCATCAGCAG
>NZ_JBWJVP010000236.1:0-33938 GCF_056339915.1 Blautia sp. ZXY-1-B12
GAAGTTCTCCGCGAAGCCAAGAGTGGCAGACGGGTAAAATAAGGAGATACACATGAATTGTATGAATTGTGGCGCATTTCTGGTGGACAAAGATCTGGATTACTGCCCGAAATGTGGATGTAATGTGCTGATCCAGAAAAAGGTAGATTACCTTTCCAGACAGTATTACAACCGGGGGCTTGAGAAAGCCAGTGTCCGCGATCTTTCAGGGGCGATTGACTGTCTGAAGCAGAGTCTTATTTATAATAAGCATAACATTCAGGCGAGAAATCTTCTTGGACTGGTATATTTTGAGACAGGGGAGGTGGTTGCCGCACTCAGTGAATGGGTGATCAGTAAGAATCTTCAGCCATCCAGAAATCTGGCATCAGAATATATTAACAAGCTGCAGGCGAACTCCAATAAGCTTGAGGCGATCAATGAAACGATCAGAAAGTATAATGATGCCTTAAACCTGTGCAGGGAAGGTCATGAGGATATGGCTGCGATCAGGCTGAAGAAGATTCTCATACAGAATCCAAAACTGATCAAAGGTTACCATCTTCTGGCACTTGTGCAGATGAAAGAGGGGGAATATAACAAGGCAAGAAAGACGTTAAGGAAAGCCGCGCGGATTGATAAAACAAATACAACAACCCTTCGTTTTTTGAGAGAGATTGACGAACAGACAGGAGTATCCACACGTCTGGAACGTCAGAATAAAAGAAACAGGAAAGCTGTGGACAGCAGTGAGAATGATATGGCAATCCAGATTCCTCAGTATAAAGAAAAAGGAAGGATTCCGCTGTTTTTTACACTGGTTGCCGGATTTTGTGCAGGATTGCTGGCGTTTTATCTTCTGGCTGTTCCTGCCATACGTCAGGGAATCTACAGGGAAGCGAATCAGCAGATTATGAAATACAGTGATGCAGTGTCCAGTCAGGGAGCTGAGCTGACCAAGGCACAGAGTCAGGCTCAGGAATCAGGGGACACAGTTGAGGCTGCTTCCAAACAGATAGAGGAAGAGAAGAAAAAGAGCAGCAGTTATGAAGCTCTGATCGAAGCATATGCAGCATTACAGCAGCAGAATGCAGATGAGGCTGCATTGAAGATACAGAATGTTTATGCGGATTCTGCTGCCTGCGGATCTGAAGGGAATCTACAATACGATCTGTAACACTACAGGGACAACCGGAATTGAAGGAACTACAGATGCGACAGCAGCAGACGGCACGGACAGTGGTGACAGCGCAGAGGGAGATGCTTCTTCAGATTCAGCGGAAGATGGAAGTTATGACGATGGTTCCTATGACAGTGGGGAATATGATGATGGTTCTTCCGATAATTCTGATGGTGATTCGGCGGATGACGGAAGTTATGACACCGGTGATTATGACGATTCCGGATATTGATACTATTTTTCATTTTGATGTGGCAGAAGACATGAAATATCATAAGAAGATGTAAAGATACAAAAGAGATGCATGGAAGTCATGTGTCTCTTTTTTTTACCGAATCAAGTAGGAGGCTGCGAAAAGTAATAAACAGTTATTTGATGTAGAGCTACACTGCAAAGTGGATTGCGAACATTCGCCTGACAAAAAGTGAGGAGGGATATGATGGAGAACAGATTTGAAATACAGGGAAATTCCCTGATCATTCATTTACCGAAAGAGGTAGATCATATGGTGACAGACGAGATACGCAGAGATTCAGATGATATTATACGGAAAAAATATATACGGACGATTACATTTGATTTTTCAGGAACAGCGTTTATGGACAGTTCAGGGATAGGGCTGATCATGGGGAGATACCGGATGATGGGGATGCGCGGTGACTGTATACAGGCTACAGGAGTAAATTCCTATATTGAAAAGCTGCTGCATCTGTCAGGGGTATATAAATTTGTCGAAATCTGTGGGGAAGTCTAAAGAGAGGGGGAAGAAAACTATTATGGAAAATACCAATGAAATGAAAATTATTTTTGACAGCAGACCTGAGAATGAGGGGCTGGCAAGAGTTGCGGCGGCAGCTTTCTGCACACAGCTGAATCCTACTCTGGAGGAAGTGGCAGATCTGAAAACTGCTGTGTCAGAGGCTGTGACAAACTGTATTATTCATGCTTATGAAGGCCAGGTGCAGAAGATAGAGATTTTCTGCAGAAGGGAAGGGCAGAAATTATGGGTTGATGTGATCGATAAGGGAGTGGGGATCAGAGACGTTGCAAAAGCTATGGAGCCTCTTTTTACAACAAAGCCGGAGAAGGATCGTTCCGGGATGGGATTTACATTTATGGAAGCGTTTATGGATGAGGTAACAGTAGAATCACAGGTGGGATATGGAACAGTTGTCCATATGAAAAAGACGATCGGGAGGTAGGAATGGACCATACTCTTGCTCTGATCATGAAGTCACAACAGGGGGATAAAGAAGCAAGAGATACTGTATTTAAAGAAAACGCAGGACTTGTGTACAGCATGGCGAAAAGATTTGCCGGGCGCAGTGTGGAAATGGAAGATATCGTGCAGATAGGAAGCATTGGGCTACTGAAAGCCATAGATCGTTTTGATATTTCGTACGATGTGAAGTTTTCAACTTATGCTGTTCCCATGATCATAGGTGAAATCAGACGCTATCTGAGGGATGACGGGATGCTTAAGGTGAGCAGAAACCTGAAAGAGAACTGTGCCAGAATTTATTCTGCGAGAGAAGCACTGGAAAAAGAACTGGGACGTGAACCGATACTGGAGGAAGTTGCGAAAGCGACAGAACTTTCAGTAGATGAAGTGGTGATGTCGATGGAATCAGGAGCTGAAGTGGAATCTTTGCACAAAATTATCTATCAGGGAGATGGAAATGATATTTCGCTTATGGACAGGCTCCAGGAAAAAGAAAATGGACAGGATGCAGCACTGAACAGGATTTTTCTAGATGAAATACTGAAAAAACTGGATGCAAGAGAACGTCAGCTGATCGGTATGAGATATTTTAAGGATATGACGCAGACGGAGATTGCGGCAGAGATGGGAATTTCCCAGGTCCAAGTGTCCAGGATGGAAAAGCGGATTCTGAAGGAACTTAAAAAGCAGGTATAAGCAGATGGGAGTAATTAACTCATCGCTTGTAGAAGGTGGAGTATTCTCTGAAGAGGTAAATAAAAAAGAGGTTACTGTGAAAGGAGTAAACAGTAACAAAAAGAGTGTGCGGATTACTATAATATTGCACACTCTTTTTGCTATAATATCTTTATTGTTATATGTCGTAAGTTATACAGTTCTCTGTGATCTGAAGATCACATTTTTGTATTTCAGAAGGGCTGTCTGAAGAATCAGTCCTACTACACCACAGGAAACTACTTCTCCGATACCTACGGTAAGCATCATAAGCGGAATCGGAAGATTTACTCCGTATCCGAAGTGAAGTACGAATGGCACGATGACTGCATTGGAAACAATTGGCGGGATCGGCGCAAGAAAACGGTTGCAGCTGCGGAGTCTGTAAGTAAATACTGCTCCGATCAGTGTTGCGATGCTTCCGAAAATAATGTCTACAGGAATGGCACCGCCAAAGAGATTGGCAATGATACATCCCACAAATAACCCCGGAATCGCAGCCGGTGTAAAGAATGGCAGGATGGTCAGTGCTTCCGAAAAGCGAATCTGAATTTCGCCATAGCTGAGTGGTGCGAATAAAAGAGTCAGAACCACATAAATAGCTCCGATCACTGCTGCTTCTGCCAGAAACTGAGTACCTTTGTTTTTCATATTTGATTATCTCCTTTAGTATTTGTTTTACGAGTGGAAGGTTTCGAACACTCGGCTATCGAAGTATATCACTTTTCGGAAGTACGGTCAATGTCTTTGATAAGAGTTTTATTAACATTTTCCTCGTACAGACGCATCTGTATCTGCATAGGTGTTGGATCATCTGTTATTTTCATATGACCGAAATGATTGAAGAAGAAAAGTACCCCAAGTCCGATTCCTATGGAATAAGTGATCTCAAGAACAGTAAAATGACCGGAGGTCTGTCCTGTGACCTGGGTATAGATCTGTGAGAAGAGACCACCGACATCTACATCGTTATTAAATGTCATGATAGAGAAACCTGCACCGAAAAAGGCGGCAAGACCGACGAAAATAATCTTGCACCACTGCCAGACAAGTCCGGGACCGGGTTTGTTTTTAAAAGTGATGATAAAGTCGGCTTCTCCAATATTACTGATTTCAAGGTCGGGTTCTTTTTTTTTGATTTCGGAGATCAGATCCATGACAGACATTACATAACGTCCTGGTTTATCCGGATCAAGATTTATAACTGGCATCACCCGGAGTCGGTTCAGGATTTTACTGTTGCTGCAGGAAAGTTTTGCAATGTCCTGCAGATAAATGTGTGGATGGTTTATCTGGATATTCTGATCTAACTGTAAATAGAGAGTATCACTCATGGTATGTTATCCTTTCATTTTGGGCTTAAAGATCAGGCTTGCAAGATAAGAGAAGATCAGTGCTGCGGAGACTCCCACCGCGCAGGCGGTAAAGCCTCCCATAAAGAGCCCGATCAGTCCGTTTTTGTCAATGGATTCTTTCATTCCTTTCCACAGGATATTGCCAAAACCAAGCAGTGGAACAGAAGCACCTGCTCCGGCAAATTCTGCAAATGGCTGATAGATCCCGACAGCGCTTAAAACAGAACCTGTACATACCAGAAGTACCATGATCCGTCCGGGCATAAGCTTTGTTCTGTCCAGAAGAATCTGTACCAGGGCACAGATCAGTCCGCCTGTCCAGAATGCATTAAAATAGTCCATGTATTTTTCCTCCTGAAAAAATTTCTGTATCTACATCATATCCGGAACCCTGTACTGTTCTATTACAACAGCGTGTGCGATACCGGGAATAGGATCTCCCTCGTTGAAGCTTACCTTTGACAGAAGGGCACCTGTGGGAACAAAGAGAATCCTTTTCCATTTTTTCTGTATAATACCCGGAAGAATATAGCCTGCCAGAACAGAGGCGGCACATCCGCATCCACTGCCGCCGGAATGTGTATCCTGAGTCTGAGGATCATAGATCAGCATACCGCAGTCCTGATGGACAGATGAGATATCAAATCCTTTTTCTGATAGAAGGTCGAAAAGGATTTTCTGTCCTACCATTCCCAGGTCACCGGTGAAGATGGCATCATAATCGGATGGTTTTCGGTGAAAATCCTGAAGATTTCGGGCTATGGTGTCGCAGGCAGCAGGAGCCATGCAAGCTCCCATATTGAGGGAATCCCTGAACCCAAAGTCAATCAGTCTTCCGGTGGTGATTCCTGTTATAACTGCACAGATATTGCGGTTACGGAGTGTGTTTAGTGTTTTGTTGTCCGGGCGTGGTGGCGGTTCATATCCAAGTATACAGGCTCCGGCACCGGTGACTGTCCAGGTAGCAGATAAGGGTCTTTGATTTCCATATCCCAGGGGAAAACGAAATTCTTTTTCTGCGCTGGCAAAGTGGCTGGAAGTTGCGCAGAGGATATATTTTCCGTACCCGCCGTCGATACACATTGAACCAAGGGAAAGAGATTCTCCCATAGTGGAGCATGCTCCGAAAAGACCGTAAAAAGGAATTTTCAGATCAGCGGTTCCGAAAGAAGAGGCTGATGTCTGAGCCAGCAGGTCGCCTGCAAAAAGAAGCTGTATATCGGAACAGGTGAGGCCGTTTTTTTTGATTGCCAGCAGAGCGGCCTGCTTTTGCAGAGTGCTTTCTGCAGCTTCCCAGGTATCTGTTCCAAACATGGGATCTTCACATATGGTATCAAAGTATACGCCCAATGGCCCTTCCCCTTCTTTCCGGCTGACAACAGAAGCACAGCTCTGAACAAAGACAGGATTTTGAAATGAAATGCTGGATGTACCGCAGGTCATTTGTCTGTTCATAGGAAACCTCCTTGTATAATTGTATGATTCTTATGCAAAAACACCTCTCAGGATATGGATGCTGAATAGTTACGGGATCATTGTAAAAAGATAATAAATCACACCGAGAATCCATGAACTCAGGATTCCATAAAGAATTACGGGTCCTGCGATCGTAAATATTTTGCATCCGATGCCGAATACCTGTCCTTCTGCCTTATATTCGATCGCAGAGGAAGCTACGGAATTGGCAAAACCGGTGATTGGGACAAGGCTTCCGGCACCGCCGAATCTGCCGATTTTGGAATAAAGATTACATCCTGTGAGGATCACACTGAAAAGGATCAGGATAAGGGAACACCAGGAGCCGGCGGTATCTTTGTCCAGCCCAAGGGTATCTGCGTAATTTAAGATGACCTGTCCAACAACACAGATGACTCCGCCTGTGAAAAATGCTTTGCACATATTCAGTGGCAGGCTGTGGACAGGAGTGACTGCTTTTACGTATTCTTCATATTGTTTCTGTTTTTTCTGACTGAGATTATTGTCTGACATAATATAAAACCTTTCTGATTGAAAATCCGGAATTTTGGCACACCAGGTTACTGAGAACGGAGTAAAGAGTAATCGATTGCTGCTTTTTTGGCACTGATGTTAAAGATTAGCTGGAAATTATGGCAGCCATCCGTTATAATAGTAAATCAGTGCCCCGACAGTTTTGCCGGCGGCTATGCACAGGATTGTAAAAGAAAGACCTCTCTGGAATCTGCTTCTTCTGGCAAAGATAGGGAAAATATCTGCCATCTCTGCCAGGGCCATGATCCATCCACCAAGGAAAATCCCTGAAAAGAGCCCGTACAGAATCAGAAACGGGGTGCCTAACCGGATATTCCAGTGAAAAAGAAAGAACAGGTTTCCAAGTTCTGTTCCCCAGAATGTGATGTCTTCGTACAGCAATATATGATTTGCTGTGTGGGTAATTCCTGCATATCTGGGAATAATAGAAAGGCCGATCATAAGACCGGTTAGTCCTCCGGCAATAATAAAACCGGAACATAGTCCTGTAAATCCGAGAAAAATCTGCTCTAACATAAGTGCCTCCAATCCTGCCGACAACAAAAGAAGTTTCCAGGTAACTGTCCGGCAGTCTGTTATTGTGAAGCACCGGACAGATATATCTGTGATATGTATTATGGCAGAAATATAAAAATATATACACTGTCATTCATTTGTTGCTGAGAACAGAGTGAACAGTAATTCTGGTAATATATCCGGCAGCAAAAGAATGTATGAATAACTGTACTTTTGGACAGAGAGATAGTATAATGTTACTGTTCACACACCGCTATCCCGCGAGGTATTTTTGCATGAATGTGCCAAAATCCTGAGACATACAAGCCAAAATTCTATTGCCGCAGGCAATCTGGAATGAATTTTGGTTAAGTTACTGAGAACTGAGTGAACAGTAACAGTATAATGACTGTATTATCTGACACTCTAGTACATCGTTTTCGAAATAACTATACCACTCACTTGTCTGCGAATCCGATTGCACAGGTCTAAAAGCCTCAGCGTAGCCCGCTACGCCTGCGTTTTTATACCAGCACACTCGAATCCGCATCCTACGCGATTGGTATAGTTATTTACGAAACGATGTACTAGGAACTGATCGGAAAATTCGACAGAATGAAAACGTCAAAAGAAACATAATAAATCATAATAAATATAGAAAGATTGAGGAATGAAATCTGTGAATCAGAATATAATAGAGAAATTTAATGATCTGCTGGGAGAAGAGAAAGTGAAAGTGGATGAACCCATGAAACGTCATACCACATTTCGGATTGGCGGTCCGGCAGATTACTTTTTGCTTCCGTCTTCTGAGGAAGAACTGAGTGGGATTCTGAAGATATGCAAAAATGAAGAACTGCCATATTTCATTCTTGGAAATGGAAGTAATCTTCTGGTAAGCGATGAAGGATACAGGGGTGTCATTATTCAGCTTTACAGAAATTATGGTGATATTACAGTAAAAGGAAATGAAATCCATGCAACAGCAGGAGCTCTGCTGTCACAGATCGCGGCGGCAGCCAAAAATGCGTCGCTGACAGGATTTGAGTTCGCCGGAGGAATTCCCGGCACATTAGGCGGTGCAGTTGTCATGAATGCAGGTGCCTATGGCGGTGAAATGAAAGACGTGCTGAAAGAAGTAACTGTTATGACAGCTGCAGGAGAAATTCTCGTACTTCCGGCAGAGAAGCTGGAAATGGGATATCGCACAAGTCTTGTGAAAACAAAAGGATATCTGGTGTTGAGCGCAGTGATCGTTCTTGAACAGGGGAATCAGGAAGCCATAAAAGCAAGAATGAAAGAACTGACAGAACAGAGAGTAAGCAAACAGCCTCTTGAATTTCCAAGTGCGGGAAGCACATTCAAACGTCCTGAAGGGTATTTTGCCGGAAAGCTGATCATGGATGCAGGGCTGAGAGGATACCAGACAGGCGGTGCACAGGTTTCCGAGAAGCACTGTGGGTTTGTGATCAATAAAGATAATGCAACTGCAGCAGATGTGTGCAGACTGCTCAGAGATGTACAGGATAAAGTAAAAGAACAGTTTGGCGTGACTCTTGAACCGGAAGTGAAATTTCTTGGAAAATTTTGATCTGACTGAATCGAAAAAGTACTGTGAACAGAGTGCAAAGACCAAAGACCAATGAGCAACAGATGAGATTAAGAAGTGACGGGAGATAGAAAATGCGTTTTGTAATAGTTACAGGAGTATCGGGAGCAGGAAAAACATCTGCATTGAAAATGCTGGAGGATGCGAAGTATTTTTGTGTAGACAATCTGCCGATCCCTTTACTGGAGAAATTTGCATCACTGATGCCTGAGATACATGGAGAAGATGTGCAGAATGTTGCACTGGGGATCGATGCAAGAAGCGGGCGTTCTCTGGATGAGCTGGAGATTGTACTGGACAGAATGAAAAAGGCAGGGTATGATTTTGAAATCCTGTTTCTGGATGCGCAGGACAGTGTTCTGGTCAAACGTTATAAAGAAACCCGCAGAAGTCATCCTCTTGCAATGGGGGGAAGAGTGGATGATGGAATCCGGATGGAAAGAGAGAAGATGCGTTTTCTGAAAGAGCGTGCGGATTATATCATTGATACCAGCAATCTTCTGACAAGAGAACTGAAACAGGAGATCGACAGGATATTTGTAGATAATCAGGATTTCTGCAATATGATGATTTCTGTACTGTCATTTGGATTTAAATATGGAATACCGGCAGATGCGGATCTCGTGTTTGACGTGCGTTTCCTGCCGAATCCATACTATGTGGACGAACTCAGACCGCTGACAGGGCTGGATGACAGGGTTTTTAATTATGTAATGGATTGTGATATAGCCAGGACATTTGCGGATAAACTGGAAGATATGATCAATTTCCTTATTCCGAATTATGTGAAAGAGGGAAAGACAAATCTGGTGATCGCAATTGGATGTACAGGCGGCAAGCATCGTTCCGTCACGCTAGCAAGAGAACTTTATTCCAGATTGTCTGGAAATACAAAATACGGATTCAGGCTGGAACACAGAGATGCACAGAAAGACCGACTGGTCAGAAAACAGGAAGGATGATAAAGGAGAGATGTCTTTTTCAGGGATGGTGAAGGAAGAACTTTCCAGACAGATTGGATTGGCCAGACATTGCAAAATGGCAGAACTGGCTGCGATTTTATGTTCCTGTGGGAAAATGGAATGTTTTTCAGGGGACAGTAAACTGAAAATCCAGACGGAAAATGAAGCAGTTGCAAGAAAGTGCTTTACATTATTGCAAAAAACATTTAATATAGAAACAAAGATATTTGTACGTGAGAACAGTCACTTGAAACGGGTGAAGGTATATACAATAGAAATAACTGATCCCGAAGAGATCCAGGTAATTTTTCAGGCACTGCGGCTTGTCACGAACAGTATCGACCAGGGTACGCTTGTATTGTCGGATATGCTGGTGGTACAGCAGAATTGCTGCAAACGGGCGTTTATCAGGGGAGCTTTTTTAGCATCCGGTTCAATCAGTGATCCTGAGAAGGGGTATCATTTTGAGATTGTATGTTCTGATGCAAAAAGAGCAGAGCAGCTACAGACGATCATCCGCAGTTTTTCGGTAGATGCCAAAATCGTACAGCGTAAGAAATCACATGTGGTCTATGTGAAAGAAGGTGCGCAGATTGTTGACATGCTTGCTGTTATGGAAGCTAATGTGGCATTGATGGACCTGGAGAACATCCGCATACTGAAGGAAATGAGAAATTCAGTAAACAGAAAAGTAAACTGTGAAACTGCGAATATTAATAAAACCGTAAATGCAGCCGTCAAGCAGATGGAGGATATTAAGCTGGTCCGGCAGAAAATAGGATTTGAGCAGCTTAATGAAGGACTTGCACAGGTTGCTGAACTTCGGATGCAGTATCCGGAAGCTACACTAAAAGAATTAGGAATGATGTTAAGCCCGCAGGTGGGCAAATCGGGAGTCAATCACAGACTGAGAAAGCTGAGTGCAATGGCTGACGAACTGCGGGAGAAACAAGGAGGAGAATTATTATGATCAAAAAACCAATCACCATTAATTTATCCACAGGTCTGGAAGCGCGTCCGGTGGCACAGTTGGTACAGGTGGCTAGTCAGTTCAACAGTGAGATTTATGTAGAGATTGGAAAGAAGCGCGTGAATGCAAAGAGCATTATGGGTATGATGACGCTTGGGCTTGATGCAGGGGAAGAAATTACTTTATCTGCAAATGGTGAGGATGAGGAAGCTGCTATGGCAGGTATTGAGCAGTACTTAAGTAATCAGTGATCAAATAGTATTCAGGATAGAACACATCCGGAAGGGAAGACCGCTTTTCGGATGTGTTTTGTCGTGTATACGACAGCAATGTTACTGTTCACTTCGTTCACAGTAACGTAGCCAAAATTCATTCCAGATTGCCTACGGCAATGGAATTTTGGCTTGTATGTCTCGGGATTTTGGCATATTCATGCCAAAACACCTCGCGGGATAGTGGTGTGTGAATAGTAACACAGCAATCAATTGCATTGCCATAACAATAACATTAGATTGACCATAAAGATAAAACAGGGTATAATGAGCGAAAAGAGTAGAAATGAGGAGCGTAACAAATGTCAAAATTTCTGAAATTTATTGTACATTTTATAGTGATATGCACCATTGTCTGTGTTGTCGGGCTGGCAGTTCCGCCGTTTTTGGGAATTACGACAGAGATTATGGATGATTCCGGCAAAGAAACGAATCTGCCCATGGGATCGGTTACTTATGCAATTCCGGTAAAGATCAAAGAGGCAGCGGTTGGTGATTCTATTCTGTATCAGACTGATTCTAAAGCATACCGTTATATGATTACGGAAATGGATAAAAAGAATCATATTTTTAAGGTGATAGATTCCAGTGACAAAGATGCAGAACCTGTTGCCGTTGAGGTGAAGGATTACATACCGAAGGTTGTGATCACAATAGGATATGCAGGATATCTCCTTCTTGCAACAGAAAGCATAGAGGGACTTATTATTCTCGGACTTGCCGTCCTTTTCCTGGTAATTCTGTATATAGTTGCGGAACTTCTGAAAAAAGAACCGCAGGATGATTATGATGAAACAGATACAGAACCCGGATATGTTAAGAGCAAGAAGGAACTTAAGAGAGAAGAGAAGGCAAGAGAGAAGCGTTATAAAGAAGAGGAACGCCAGATTAAGAAAGAGGAAAGGGCACGCAGGAAAGGAAAGGCTCCGGAACGAAAGAAAATTAAAACAGGCGGTTTTGTGGATGAAATCTATGAAGATGAGTTGGAACCTGTGAAGCCTGCGCAGCCGGAAACAATTCAGACTGCGACAAGCGAAGCCCATGAACTTCTCAGAAAAGAGATTGCAGCAGCTACGGCGGATGTACCGGTAAAGCAGGAAGAATCTGTACAGACGAAACCGGATGCAGGTGATATACATATGGAGCCTGTTTCCGGAAAGACAGAAGTGATCGTGCCTCAGGTAAAAGAGCAGCTGAAACAGATGATGAATGCTTCGGACAGAAAACCGGTAGAAGCAGAGGAAACAGAAGGAAACGCACAGGAAGAAATCAGGCGTATGGTAATTCCGACATGGTCGGCAGCACAGATTGCCGAGACAGCCAGAAGTCAGGGCGATGCGCCGGATATTGTGAGAGACGATGTTACAAAGGTTACATTATTTGATTATTCCGATATCATTGCGGATGAGAAGCCGGTCTATCCGCAGAAACAGACTGCTGAAGAATAAAATAAGAGATTGAAAAAATATGACGATGAAAAGAACGTGTTTCTTCCTATATATAATATAGAAGGAACACGTTCTTTTTACTGCAGACAATCCGATCTCCATCATATCGTGAAGTCCTGCGTCAGCAGACCTGCAGATATCGGCCTTGTCGTTCACTATTCCGTAATGTTTCTATATAATAAAGCCATTAGTGTTTCGACAAGTTGAGTCTTTTTTGTTTCGACATACAAGCCCAAATTCAATAAAAAATTGTACGGAATCAAGTACAAAAAAATATCAAAAAAAGTGAAAAAAACACTTGCATTTTTCTGAGAGGTCGTGTATACTCTCAATTGTTGTGACATTGATAGCAATGAAGCGCGAGGTTGCTGCCACAGAGATGGCAGGTTTTCCGTGGAGCGAATGTCAAGTTTGAAAACTGACGACAAGTCACTGTACAAGTTCAGAAGACCATCCAGGGATGGCGTGTGTGGTAAAAAATCGAAAGACACACACGGAGATGTGTACAGTCGCCGCTTGTCGTACTGCTTGAAAAGTACGAATAGGAGGAGACTTTTTTTATGGCAAATCAGGTAATGAGAATCACATTAAAGGCTTATGATCATCAGTTAGTAGATGCATCAGCAGCAAAAATCATCGAGACTGTTAAAAAGAACGGAGCAATGGTAAGCGGACCGGTTCCACTTCCAACTAAGAAAGAGGTTGTTACAATCTTAAGAGCCGTTCATAAATACAAAGATTCCAGAGAACAGTTCGAACAGAGAACTCATAAGAGACTGATCGATATCCTTACACCAACACAGAAGACAGTAGATGCTCTGTCAAGACTGGAAATGCCAGCAGGTGTTAACATCGATATCAAGATGAAGACTAAATAATTAGTCATCAACCCCAATTTGATAATGCTCTAAGCATTAAGCTATTTACTATATGATTGCCGGTAATCGGTAATCCGCTATAAGGAGGAAGAAAGAATGAAGAAAGCTATTTTAGCTACTAAAGTCGGAATGACTCAGATCTTCAATGAAGACGGCCAGTTGATTCCGGTAACAGTTTTACAGGCTGGTCCTTGTGTCGTAACTCAGGTTAAGACAGAAGAGAACGATGGATACGAAGCAGTTCAGGTTGGATTCGGAGACATCAGAGAAAGCCTTGTTAACAAACCGGAAAAAGGACACTTTGACAAAGCTGGCGTTGCAGTAAAGAGATTCGTTAAAGAGTTCAGATTTGATAACGCTGCTGAATATACAGTAGGACAGGAAATTAAAGCTGATATCTTTGCAGACGGCGATCACATTGATGCAACAGCTGTTTCCAAAGGTAAAGGTTTCCAGGGGGCGATCAAGAGACATGGTCAGTCAAGAGGACCTATGGCTCACGGTTCCAAATATCACCGTCATGCAGGTTCCAATGGTGCTTGTTCTGATCCGAGCAAGGTATTTAAAGGAAAACACATGCCAGGTCATATGGGAAATGTTCAGGTTACTGTACAGAACCTTGAGATTGTACGCGTAGATACAGAAAATAACTTACTGTTAGTTAAAGGTGCTGTTCCAGGACCTAAGAAATCTTTGGTTACTATCAAAGAGACAGTAAAGTCCTTATAATAAGAAAGGAGGAGCACACAAATGGCAAACGTAACTGTTTATAATATGGAAGGCAACGAAGTTGGAACAATGGAACTGAATGATGCAGTATTCGGCGTAGAAGTCAATGAGCATCTTGTTCACCTTGCTGTTGTTCGTCAGCTTGCAAATAATCGCCAGGGTACTCAGAAAGCTAAAACACGTTCTGAAGTAAGCGGCGGCGGAAGAAAACCGTGGAGACAGAAAGGAACAGGTCATGCTAGACAGGGTTCCATCCGTGCACCACAGTGGACTGGCGGCGGTGTTGTATTCGCTCCGGTACCAAGAGATTATGAAGTAAAAATGAACAAGAAAGAAAGAAGAGCTGCTTTAAAATCTGCTCTGACTTCCAAAGTTCAGGACAATAAATTAGTAGTTGTTGATGCTCTTACATTAGCAGATGTTAAGACAAAGGAAATGCAGAAAGTTCTTACAAACCTGAAAGCTGAGAAAGCTCTGGTTATCACAGCAACAGATGACAAGAACGTAATCCTTTCCGCAAGAAACATCACTGATGTTCAGACTGCAACTCCAAGTACTATCAACGTATACGATGTTATGAACCACAACACCGTAATCGTAACCAAAGATGCTGTAGCATCCATCGAGGAGGTATATGCATAATGGCTGATATCAAGTACTATGACGTAATCAAGAAACCAGTGATTACAGAAAAATCTATGAATGCAATGGCTGAAAAGAAATACACTTTCTTAGTTCATCCGGAAGCAAACAAATCTCAGATTAAAGAAGCTGTAGAGAAAATGTTCGAAGGAACAAAAGTAAAGAGCGTTAACACCATGAATATGGATGGAAAGAAAAAACGCCGTGGTATGACAGTTGGAACAACTGCTAAAACCAAAAAAGCTATCGTAGCTCTGACAGAAGACAGCAAAGATATCGAAATCTTCGAAGGACTTTAATTGATAGCCCATGCGGTATGAGTGCCACTTCGGAAGCTTTGCTTCCTCAGCCGCGTTACACGCTTATGAGTCTTCACAAGAATCCGACCTTACATGCAAGCATGACGGTCTGCTTCTTATGAATCCTCGGCACTCTGATTATCGCGAGTATACGCATTCAAAAGCGTGAGGACAAATTTGAAAGGAGAACAAAAATGGGAATCAAAAGTTATAACCCATATACACCGTCTAGAAGACATATGACTGGTTCCGATTTCTCAGAGATCACAAAATCTACACCAGAGAAATCTCTTACCGTGTCTTTAAAGAAAAACGCTGGACGTAACAACCAGGGTAAGATTACAGTTAGACACCGCGGAGGCGGAAGCAGAAGAAAATACAGAATCATCGACTTCAAGAGAAGAAAAGATGGAATTCCTGCAACAGTAGTTTCCATCGAGTATGATCCAAACAGAACAGCAAACATCGCTTTAATCTCTTATGTAGATGGCGAGAAAGCATATATCCTTGCACCGGAAGGCTTAAAAGTAGGTCAGAAAGTTATGAACGGAGCTGATGCAGAAGTTCGTGTTGGTAACTGCTTACCATTAGAGCTTATCCCGGTTGGTACAATGGTACACAACATTGAGCTTCATCCTGGAAAGGGCGGACAGATGGTTCGTTCTGCTGGAAACGGCGCTCAGTTAATGGCTAAAGAAGGCAAATACGCAACACTGCGTCTGCCATCTGGTGAAATGAGAATGGTTCCAATCGTATGCCGCGCATCTGTTGGTATCGTTGGAAACGGAGATCACAACCTGATTAACATCGGTAAAGCCGGACGTAAACGTAACATGGGTATCAGACCTACTGTTCGTGGTTCCGTAATGAACCCGAATGACCATCCACACGGTGGTGGTGAAGGAAAGACTGGTATCGGTCGTCCAGGTCCATGCACTCCATGGGGAAAACCTGCTCTTGGTCTGAAGACAAGAAAGAAAAACAAACCGTCCAACAAACTCATCGTAAGAAGACGCGATGGAAAAGCTTTAACGAAATAATAAGGAGGATTAAGCATGTCTCGTTCACTGAAAAAAGGACCTTTTGCAGATGCCAGCTTACTTAAAAAAGTAGATGCATTAAACGCTGCAAATGATAAATCCGTTATCAAAACCTGGTCACGCCGTTCTACAATCTTCCCGTCCTTCGTAGGACACACAATCGCTGTCCATGACGGAAGAAAACACGTGCCGGTATATGTAACAGAAGATATGGTTGGCCACAAACTCGGTGAGTTCGTTGCAACCAGAACTTACAGAGGACACGGAAAAGACGAAAAGAAATCCGGTGTTCGCTAGTATTTGACTTTATATTCTGTCTGCTGCCCACAAGACAGCGGACAGGTTAACCTGATATTGAGAGAAAGAGGAAAGGAGGCACTTTAAAATGGCAAAGGGACATAGAAGCCAGATAAAAAGAGCCAGAAATGAGAGTAATAGAGAGACAAGACCGTCTGCAAAATTATCTTATGCAAGAATTTCTGTTCAGAAAGCCTGCTACGTGTTAGATGTAATCCGCGGTAAAGATGTGCAGACAGCACTTGGTATCTTAACATACAACCCAAGATACGCTTCCAGCGTTATCAAGAAACTTCTTGAGTCAGCAATTGCAAATGCTGAAAACAACAACGGAATGAATGCAGACAACCTCTACGTTGCAGCCTGCTATGCAGATAAAGGACCTACAATGAAGAGAATTCAGCCAAGAGCACAGGGTAGAGCTTACAGAATCGAGAAGAGAACAAGCCATATCACCATCGTGCTGGATGAAAGATAAGGAGGAAAAGCATGGGACAGAAAGTTAACCCACATGGCCTTAGAGTCGGTGTTATCAAGGATTGGGATTCAAGATGGTATGCTGATGCAGACTTCGCTGATTACCTGGTAGAAGACTACAACATCAGAACATTCCTTAAAAAGAAATTATACAGCGCAGGTGTTTCCAAGATCGAGATCGAGAGAGCATCTGACAGAGTTAAGATCATCATCTACACAGCTAAACCTGGTATCGTAATCGGTAAAGGCGGAGCTGAGATCGAAAAAGTTAAAGCTGAATTAAAGAAATTCACAGACAAGAAACTTATCGTAGATATCAAAGAAGTAAAGAGACCAGACAAAGACGCTCAGTTAGTAGCAGAGAATATCGCACTTCAGCTTGAGAACCGTATCTCTTTCAGACGTGCTATGAAATCTACAATGCAGAGAACAATGAAGGCCGGAGCTAAAGGTATCAAAACATCCGTATCCGGACGTCTTGGCGGTGCTGATATGGCTCGTACAGAGTTCTACAGCGAAGGAACTATCCCGCTTCAGACACTTCGTGCAGATATTGACTATGGATTCGCAGAAGCAGACACAACATACGGCAAAGTTGGCGTAAAAGCTTGGGTCTACAATGGCGAAGTACTTCCAACAAAAGGAACTAAGGAAGGGAGCGATAAATAATGTTAATGCCAAAAAGAGTAAAACGTCGTAAACAATTCCGTGGCTCCATGAGAGGAAAAGCCCTTAGAGGTAATAAGATCAATTATGGTGAATTCGGACTTGTTGCAACCGAACCGTGTTGGATCCGTTCCAACCAGATCGAAGCAGCCCGTGTTGCTATGACTCGTTATATCAAACGTGGTGGTCAGGTTTGGATCAAGATTTTCCCAGATAAACCAGTAACAGCGAAACCAGCAGAAACACGAATGGGTTCCGGAAAAGGTGCTCTCGAATACTGGGTAGCAGTTGTTAAGCCAGGACGTGTAATGTTCGAAATCGCAGGCGTTTCCGAGGAAATCGCTCGTGAAGCATTACGTCTTGCGATGCACAAGTTACCATGTAAATGTAAAATCGTTTCTCGTGCAGACTTAGAAGGCGGTGATAACAGTGAAAATTAATAAATTCGTGGAAGATTTAAAGGCAAAATCAGCTGCAGAATTAAATGAAGAATTAGTAGCTGCTAAAAAAGAACTTTTCAATCTGAGATTTCAGAATGCAACTAATCAATTAGAGAATACAAGCCGCATTAAAGAGGTTCGCAAGAACATTGCAAGAATCCAGACAGTAATTACTGAGCAGGCTAACGCTTCCAAATAATAGGAGGAAACTATCGTGGAAAGAAATCTGAGAAAAACCCGCGTGGGTAAGGTTGTCAGCAATAAGATGGACAAGACCATTGTAGTTGCTATTGAAGACCATGTAAAACATCCTCTTTACAAAAAGATCGTGAAGAGAACATATAAATTAAAAGCTCATGACGAAAACAATGAGTGCAATATCGGTGATACCGTAAAAGTTATGGAAACCAGACCGTTATCCAAGGATAAAAGATGGAGACTGGTTGAAATCGTAGAGAAAGTTAAATAAGGAGGAAACCAGTATGATCCAGCAGGAAACTAGACTGAAAGTTGCCGACAACACTGGTGCAAAAGAAATCCTTTGTATTCGTGTTATGGGCGGCTCTACAAGAAGATATGCAAGCATTGGCGATACAATCGTTGCTACTGTTAAAGATGCAACACCAGGCGGCGTTGTTAAAAAAGGTGACGTTGTAAAAGCTGTTGTAGTTAGAACTAAAAAAGGCGCTCGTCGTAAAGACGGATCTTACATCCGTTTCGATGAAAATGCTGCCGTAATCATTAAAGACGACTTAACTCCGAGAGGAACACGTATCTTTGGACCAGTTGCCAGAGAGCTTCGTGAAAAGAAATTCATGAAGATCGTTTCCTTAGCTCCGGAAGTATTATAGGAGGGTGCCTAATGTCAGCTATGAAAATTAAAAAAGGTGATACTGTAAAAGTTATCGCTGGTAAAGATAATGGCAAAGAGGGTAAAGTCCTTGCAGTTAACGCAAAAGACAATACCGTTGTTGTTGAGAATATCAACAAAGTTACAAAACACAGCAAACCATCTGCTGCAAATCAGCAGGGCGGAATCATTACAAAAGAAGCTCCACTGCACATCTCCAACGTTATGCTGGTTGTTGATGGACAGGCTACAAGAGTAGGATTCCAGATGGACGGCGACAAAAAAGTCCGCGTTGCTAAAAAGACCGGTAAGGTTATCGATTAATTAAGAGAGGAGGCATGACAAGTGAGTAGATTAAAAGAAATGTACAAAAATGAGATCATGGATGCCATGACCAAAAAATTTGGATACAAAAATGTTATGGAAGTGCCAAAACTCGACAAGATCGTAATCAATATGGGTGTTGGTGAAGCCAAAGAAAACGCTAAGCTTCTTGATGCTGCAATCGCAGATATGGAACTTATCACAGGACAGAAAGCAATCGCTACTAAAGCTAAAAAATCTGTCGCTAACTTTAAAATCAGAGAGGGTATGCCGATCGGTTGTAAAGTTACATTAAGAGGAGAAAAAATGTACGAGTTCGCTGATCGTCTGATCAACCTTGCACTTCCTCGTGTACGTGACTTCCGTGGTGTTAACCCGAACGCATTCGATGGTCGTGGAAACTACGCTCTGGGTATCAAAGAGCAGCTGATCTTCCCGGAAGTTGAATATGACAAAGTTGACAAAGTAAGAGGTATGGACATCATCTTCGTTACTACAGCTAAGACTGATGAAGAAGCTCGTGAATTACTGACATTATTCAATATGCCGTTTGCAAAATAATAGGAGGAACGATTCATGGCTAAAACAGCAATGAAAATCAAACAGCAGCGTAAACAGAAATTCTCCACAAGAGAATATACACGTTGCAATATTTGTGGACGTCCACATTCTGTTTTAAGAAAGTACGGAATCTGCAGAATCTGCTTCCGTGAATTAGCTTACAAGGGACAAATCCCGGGTGTTAAGAAGGCTTCCTGGTAGGAACCGGATTTAAATAAAATAAACGATCGGCTGATTTATCAGTCCGATCATATGTCCAAACGAGATTTATGATAAAACAGGTAACAATGTAAACAATTAATATATATGCACATGTAAAGTCTGAATAACAGGAGGAAACTAACATGACAATGAGCGATCCAATCGCAGATATGCTTACAAGAATCCGTAACGCAAACACTGCAAAACATGACACAGTAGATGTTCCGGCATCCAAAATGAAAACTGCAATTGCTAACATCCTTGTTGATGAAGGATATATTGCAAAATATGATTTAGTTGAAGACGGAGTTGTTAAAACTCTTCATATCACACTGAAATACGGTGAAGACAAAAACGAAAAAATCATCACTGGTTTAAAGAGAATTTCCAAACCTGGTCTTCGTATCTACGCAGGTAAGGATCAGCTTCCAAAAGTTCTTGGTGGACTTGGAATCGCAATTCTTTCTACAAACAAAGGTGTTATTACTGATAAAGAAGCTCGTAAACTTCAGGTTGGCGGCGAAGTATTAGCATTCGTTTGGTAATTTGAACCAAGATTTTTTATAGAGAACAAACTGAAAACAGAGAGGATGAAACATCCTCTCCGATAATCTAAGTAAGGAGGACAAACATATGTCACGAATTGGTAGACTTCCGGTTGCTATTCCTGCAGGCGTAGAAGTAACTGTCGCTGAAGGCAACGTAGTAACTGTAAAAGGACCAAAAGGAACTCTCGAAAGAGCACTTCCTACAGAAATGGAAATCAAAGTCGAAGATGGTCATGTAGTAGTATCCAGACCAAACGACTTAAAGAAAATGAAATCTCTTCACGGTTTAACAAGAAGCTTGATCCACAACATGGTTGTTGGTGTAAGCGAAGGCTATACAAAAGAGCTTGAAGTTAACGGTGTAGGTTATAAAGCAGCAAAACAGGGCAAAAAGCTCACACTTAGCCTTGGATATTCTCATCCGGTAGAAATGGAAGATCCAGACGGAATCGAAACCAAAGTAGATGGTAACAAGATTATCGTATCCGGTATCAGCAAAGAAAAAGTCGGCCAGTTTGCAGCTGAGATCAGAGACAAGAGAAGACCTGAGCCATACAAAGGTAAAGGTATTAAGTATGTTGATGAAGTTATCAGACGTAAAGTTGGTAAGACTGGTAAGAAATAATTCAGGAGGGTGAGAAAATGGTAAATAAGGCATCTAGAGCGAAAATTCGTGAGAATAAGCATAGAAGATTACGTCATCATTTAAACGGAACTGCAACAACACCACGTTTAGCAGTATTTCGTTCCAACAAGCATATTTATGCTCAGATCATTGATGACACTGTAGGAAAAACTTTAGTATCTGCTTCTACTCTTCAGAAAGAAGTAAGAGCTGAGTTAGAGAACACTGATGATGTAGCAGCAGCTGCACATTTAGGAACCGTTATTGGTAAGAAAGCTGTTGAAGCTGGCATCGAAAGCGTTGTTTTCGACAGAGGAGGCTATATCTACCACGGTAAAGTTAAAGCACTGGCAGACGCAGCAAGAGAAGCTGGGCTGAAATTCTAATAAGGAGGAGCGAAACACATGAAACGTAATCTTATTGATGCTAGTCAGTTAGAATTAGAAGATAAAGTAGTATCAATCAAGCGTGTTACCAAGGTTGTTAAAGGTGGTCGTAACTTCCGTTTCACAGCTTTAGTTGTTGTAGGTGACGGCAACGGACACGTTGGTGCAGGTTTAGGTAAAGCAGCTGAAATTCCTGAAGCGATCCGCAAAGGAAAAGAGGATGCTATTAAGAAATTAGTAACAGTAGCAAGAGACGAAAACAACTCTATTACACATGACTTCGTTGGAAAATACGGAAGCGCTGAAATGCTTCTGAAGAGAGCTCCGGAAGGTACTGGAGTTATCGCCGGCGGTCCTGCCCGTGCGGTAATCGAGTTAGCTGGTATCAAAAACATCCGTACAAAATGTATGGGATCCAGAAACAAACAGAACGTTGTTCTTGCAACAATCGAAGGCTTAAGACAGTTAAAAACTCCGGAAGAAGTTGCTAGACTTCGCGGAAAATCTGTTGATGAGATTCTGGCTTAAGGAGGAAATACAAAAATGGCAAACACATTAAAAGTTACATTAGTAAAATCTCCTATTGGTGCAGTTCCGAAACACAAAAAAACTGTTGCAGCTATGGGTCTTACAAAAATGCACAAAACAGTTGAAATGCCGGATAACGCAGCAACAAGAGGAATGATTCAGCAGGTACAGCACCTGGTAAAGGTTGAAGAAGCTTAATTGCGATTTAACCAGAGAGAATTCTGATATGGATCTGATATGAACCTGTTATTCGCAGAGAATGGCAGGAGCATACAGAAACATATTCAGACACAATACAATCTGAACTTATAGATTTGAAATAATAATAAGGAGGTGCCAACATGGAATTATCAAACTTAAGACCAGCAGAAGGTTCTAAGCACAGCGATAACTTCAGAAGAGGCCGTGGACATGGTTCTGGAAACGGTAAAACAGCCGGTAAAGGACACAAAGGACAGTTAGCTCGTTCCGGTCACAAGAAACCGGGATTTGAAGGTGGTCAGATGCCTTTATACAGACGTCTGCCTAAGAGAGGATTCAAAAACAGAAATACAAAAGAGATCATTGCAATCAACGTTGACGTACTGAACCGTTTTGAAGATGGTGCAGAAGTTACAGCAGAAAGCTTACTTGCAAGCGGTGCAATCTCCAAGATCGCTGATGGCGTTAAAATTCTTGGAAACGGTGAGCTGACAAAGAAACTTAATGTCAAAGTAAACGCTGTCAGCGAGACTGCAAAATCAAAAATTGAAGCTGCTGGTGGTACAGTAGAGGTGATCTAATGTTTGAAACTCTTAAAAATGTTTTTAGAGTGAAAGAAATGAGACGCAAGCTGTTGTATCTGATATGGATGATTTTTATCATCCGTATCGGCTGCCAGATCCCGGTACCGGGAGTTGACAGTGATTTCTTCAAACAGTGGTTCAGCAGCAATGCCGGTGATGCGTTCAACTTCTTTGATGCATTTACCGGTGGTTCATTTGAAAGAATGTCAATTTTCGCATTGAACATCACACCGTATATTACATCTTCCATTATCATTCAGCTTCTTACCATTGCAATTCCGGCACTGGAAGAAATGCAGAGAGATGGTGAAGAGGGAAGAAAGAAGATGACTGCGATCACACGTTATGTGACCGTAGGTCTTGCTTTATTTGAGTCAATCGCAATGGCAATCGGATTCGGACGTCAGGGTATGATTCCGGATCTGGACTTCTTTAAAGGTGTTGTAGTTGTTGCCTGCCTTACAGCCGGTTCAGCTATGCTGATGTGGCTCGGTGAGCGTATTACGGAAAAAGGCGTTGGAAATGGTATTTCCATCGTACTTACCATTAATATCATCTCCAGAGTACCAAGCGACCTGGCATTACTGTATGAGAACTTTATTAAAGGAAAAACGATTGCAAAGGGTACTCTTGCAGGACTGATCATTGCAGCCGTTATTCTTCTGGTAGTAGTTCTGGTACTTATCCTTAACGGAGCAGAGAGAAGAATTCCGGTTCAGTATTCCAAGAAAATGGTCGGAAGAAAGCTGATGGGCGGTCAGTCCACCAACATTCCGCTGAAGGTTAACACCGCCGGTGTTATCCCGGTTATCTTTGCATCCTCCATTATGTCTTTCCCGGCTGTCATTGCGCAGTTAACAGGAAAAGGTAATGGTACAGGAATCGGAAGTGAGATTATTCGTGGTCTTTCTTCCAATAACTGGTGTAATCCGAAACAGCTTCAGTATTCATGGGGACTGGTTCTTTACATCGTACTTTGTGTTTTCTTTGCATATTTCTACACTTCCATTACATTCAATCCTCTGGAAGTTGCAGATAATATCAAAAAGCAGGGTGGATTTATTCCGGGTATTCGTCCTGGAAAACCTACGTCAGACTATTTGACTAATATCTTAAATTATATTATATTTATAGGTGCAGTAGGTCTTATCATTGTGTGCGTGATTCCGTTCATCTTTAATGGTGTGTTCGGAGCGAATGTTTCATTCGGTGGTACATCTATCATCATTATTGTTGGTGTTATCCTCGAAACTGTGAAACAGATTGAGTCACAGCTTCTCGTACGTAATTACAAAGGCTTTCTGAACAATTAAAAATGAGAGGTTGTGGTGCATGGCATCACAGCCTTGATTTGCTAAAAAAGAAAACGGAGGGTATAGCTTATGAAAATCATTATGTTGGGTGCACCGGGAGCTGGAAAAGGAACTCAGGCGAAGAAAATTGCTGCGAAATATCAGATTCCGCACATTTCTACCGGAGATATTTTCCGCGCAAACATCAAAAATGGAACAGAACTGGGTAAAAAAGCAAAAACTTATATGGATCAGGGACTTCTTGTACCTGATGAACTGACCTGTGATCTGGTTGTGGACAGAATACAACAGCCGGATGCAGCAAATGGTTATGTACTGGATGGTTTTCCAAGAACAATTCCTCAGGCAGAGTGCTTAACAGAGGCTCTGAACAAACTGGGAAGTAAAGTTGATTATGCAATCGATGTGGATGTTCCGGATTCCAATATTGTAAATCGTATGTCCGGAAGACGTGCCTGCCTGAAATGTGGTGCTACTTATCATGTTGTACATGCTGCACCGAAGGTTGAGGGCGTTTGTGATACCTGTGGAGAGAAACTGGTGCTTCGTGATGATGACCAGCCTGAAACAGTTCAGAAACGTCTGAATGTATATCATGAGCAGACACAGCCGCTGATCGATTATTATACTAAAGAGGGAATTTTAAAATCAGTGGATGGTACAAAAGATCTTGAAGAAGTATTTGCAGATATTGTTGCCATCCTGGGAGAGTAATCGGGTGTTTTTAAACACCATCTGGAGGTAAAATGTCGGTTTCTATCAAGACAGAACATGAAATTGAACTTATGAGGGAGGCAGGTCATCTGCTTGAAAAAGTGCATGATGGTCTGATCCCTTACATTAAACCGGGAGTGAGCACCAAGGAGATTGACCGTATCGGAGAACAGATGATACGTGATCTGGGATGCATCCCGAATTTCCTGAACTACGGAGGTTTTCCAGCATCATTCTGTATCAGTCTGAATGATGAGGTAGTTCATGGAATCCCGTCTGAAGAGAAGATAATTCAGGAGGGAGATCTTGTAAAGATTGATGCCGGTCTTATTTATAAGGGGTATCATTCTGATGCAGCGAGGACTTATGCTGTCGGTGAAGTTTCACCGCAGGCACGTAAGCTGATGGATGTGACCAGAGAGTGTTTCTTTGAGGGACTCAAGGCTGCACGTGCGGGAAATCATCTGAATGATATTTCCAAGGCGATCGGTGCTCATGCTGCCAAATATCATTATGGGATTGTCCGCGACCTGGTTGGACATGGAATCGGCACTCACCTTCATGAGGATCCGCAGATCCCGAATTTTCCGCAGAAGCGAAGAGGAGTTCGTCTGATGCCGGGTATGACACTTGCTGTAGAGCCTATGATCAATCTGGGACGTGCAGATGTGGCATGGCTGGATGATGAGTGGACTGTTGTAACTATGGATGGTTCTCTTTCTGCTCATTATGAGAATACGATTCTTATTACAGACGGAGATCCGGAGATTCTGACTCTTACGAAATAATTGGACGACATACAGGAGGTTTAAAATGTCAAAAGCAGATGTAATCGAAGTGGAAGGCACTGTTCTGGAAAAGCTGCCTAATGCGATGTTTAAAGTGGAACTGGAGAACAAACATGTGGTGCTTGCACATATCAGTGGTAAGTTACGTATGAATTTTATTCGTATTCTTCCCGGAGATAAAGTTACGATTGAACTGTCTCCGTATGATCTGTCTAAGGGCAGGATTATCTGGAGAGATAAGTAAGAAATATTGGACTGCAGTTGGTGCAGTGATGAGAAAGAGAGCTGGAGGGATCTGGTTCTCTTTTTTTGTGCCGGAAGGGACGCGTAAAAAGGACGCGTATAAAAATAATTCATTTCATGTGCGGTTTCGGCATCTAAGATATTCTAAGCTTTCATAAATCTGCTAAAAGCATGAGGAAATCAGGTCAAACTCGCTTCGCTCAGACAGTGACCTGATTTTCTCATAACGCAGATTTCTGAGAGCTAAGAATATCTAAGATGCCTGCAAATGCACATGAAATGAATTATTTTTCTACGCTGTATGTTGGCAGTGGGAAGTATAAATGGATGATTGGGGGAGAAAATGAAAAAATGTGATTTTATTCAAAAAAGTGCTTGCATTTTATATTTTGCTGTGATAATATATAAGCCGAACGCGTGAGTATATTGTATTTGTGCGCTCAAAAAACTGCAGATTTTAATGAATTTACGGAAGGAGGATTTCCAGTGAA
The DNA here is from genome assembly GCF_056339915.1 of Blautia sp. ZXY-1-B12. Classification (NCBI taxonomy): domain Bacteria; kingdom Bacillati; phylum Bacillota; class Clostridia; order Lachnospirales; family Lachnospiraceae; genus Blautia; species Blautia sp. ZXY-1-B12. The sequence continues at coordinate 26,042 of NZ_JBWJVP010000236.1, forward strand.
AGTAAGATCATCTGTAAAGCCGATCTGCGAAAAATGCAAGATCATTAAAAGAAAAGGATCTATCAGAGTAATCTGTGAAAATCCAAAACACAAACAGCGTCAGGGTTGATTGACGGTTTAAAGTTTGTGTAACGTGCGGCTGCAGTGTGAGACGCCCGGAAGGGTTGTTCAGACTGTTAAGATAGTTTTAGCATGTATTGCCTAATACCGAGAGGCAACGTTGGCCCGTTGGCCGCAGTAATTCGGAAAGGCTGCTTTTCGCCAATTGCAGCTGGGTGTTTTACCGAGGCACCCCAATTAGGAACTGAGAAATAAGGAAGTGATGTGTCCGATACATCCCATTTCACCTTACTTGAGTGAGAGAATTTGCGAGGGTAAGTGATGTACAGGCATTAAGGACTTTCAAAGTAGAAGATGGAGGAAACAGTACATGGCTCGTATAGCTGGTGTAGACTTACCAAGAGAAAAACGTATTGAAATCGGTCTTACCTACATTTATGGTATTGGTAGACCAAGCGCAGACAAGATCCTTGCAAAGGCAGAAGTTAATCCTGACACACGTGTCAGAGATCTGACTGATGACGAAGTAAAGAGACTCAGCGCAGTTATTGATGAAACAATGACAGTAGAAGGTGACCTTCGTAGAGAAATCGCCCTCAACATTAAGAGACTGCAGGAAATTGGATGCTACAGAGGTATCCGTCATCGTAAAGGACTTCCGGTTCGTGGTCAGAAGACTAAGACCAACGCCAGAACACGTAAAGGTCCTAAGAGAACAGTAGCTAATAAGAAGAAATAAATAAAGCTTTAAACATCTGATAAGCGTAAGCTGATCTTATGAGGAAGCTTGCATGGACACTTGATGAATGACAAGCGAAGCGAGGAAATGAATTTAGTGGACATGGTGTTTCTTGTAACATATATTTGATTGATAAATAGGAAAGTGTAGGTTAGTTTTAAAATGGCTAAAGTGACTAAAAAAGCGACTGCAAAACGTCGTGTCAAGAAAAACGTTGAACACGGACAGGCACATATTCAGTCTTCTTTCAACAATACAATTGTTACTCTGACTGACAATGAAGGAAACGCTCTTTCATGGGCAAGTGCTGGTGGTCTTGGATTTAGAGGTTCAAGAAAATCTACTCCTTATGCAGCACAGATGGCAGCTGAGACTGCAACAAAAGCTGCACTTATTCATGGTTTAAAAACTGTAGATGTTATGGTAAAAGGACCAGGTTCTGGACGTGAAGCTGCAATCCGTGCCCTTCAGGCTTGCGGACTGGAAGTAACAAGCATCCGCGACGTAACTCCGGTACCACACAACGGTTGCCGCCCACCAAAACGCAGAAGAGTCTAATTGATTTAGAATATTAGGAGGTATTTGAGAAATGGCAGTAAATAGAGTGCCTGTTCTGAAAAGATGCAGATCCCTTGGCCTGGATCCGATTTATTTAGGAATTGATAAAAAATCCACAAGACAGTTAAAACGTGCAAATCGTAAAATGTCTGAGTATGGTTTACAGTTAAGAGAAAAACAGAAAGCAAAATTCATCTACGGAGTTCTGGAAAAACCTTTCCACAACTACTACGACAAAGCTGACAGAATGCCTGGACAGACTGGTGCAAACCTTATGATCCTTCTTGAGAGCAGACTTGACAATGTAGTATTCCGTATGGGATTTGCAAGAACAAGAAAAGAAGCTCGTCAGATTGTTGACCACAAGCATGTACTTGTAAACGGAAAATGTGTAAACATTCCTTCCTACCTTGTAAAAGCCGGTGATCAGATTGAAATCAGAGAAAAATCCAAAGGTTCTGAAAGATACAAAGGTATCCTTGAAGTAACTGGCGGACGTCTTGTTCCGGAATGGATCGATGTAGATCAGGAGAACTTAAAAGGAACTGTAAAAGAACTTCCTAACAGAGAAGCAATTGATGTTCCTGTAAACGAGATGCTTATCGTCGAGTTGTACTCCAAATAATCCATAGGATTATATCATAGAAAATTACCTGGTAATATTTCTATTATTTATACGATTCAGTGGTTGATTATTATCTTCCGCTGAATTGTAGTATTTGAATGAATACCCCTCAAACTTTTATTAACCCAGAAGGAGGGAACCCTATAGTGTTTGATTTTAATAAACCTAAGATCGAGATTACCGAATTATCTGAAGATAAAAAATTTGGCAGATTCGTAGTTGAGCCTCTGGAAAGAGGATATGGAACTACACTTGGAAATTCTTTAAGAAGAATTATGCTGTCTTCCCTGCCGGGTGCAGCTGTAAGCCAGGTTAAAATTGATGGTGTGCTTCACGAATTCAGCTCCATTCCGGGCGTAAAAGAAGACGTGAGCGATATTATCATGAATCTGAAGAGCCTTGCTATTAAGAACCACAGCACAGACAATGAGCCGAAAACCGCATACATCGAATGTGAAGGAAAAGGTGTTGTAACTGCAGCTGATATCCAAGCTGATCAGGATATCGAGATCATGAATCCGGATCAGGTGATTGCTACTTTAAACGGTGGCAAGGACTGCAGACTTGCTATGGAGCTTACTATTACAAAAGGCCGCGGATATATCAGTGCTGATAAAGGTAAATCTGATGATATGCCGATCGGTGTACTTGCAGTTGATGCTATCTATACACCGGTAGACAGAGTCAACATGACTGTAGAGAATACACGTGTTGGTCAGGTAACCGATTATGATAAGCTGACACTGGATGTGTATACAAACGGTACACTTGATCCGGATGAGGCGGTAAGCCTTGCAGCAAAAGTATTAAGCGAGCACTTGAGCCTTTTCATTGACCTTTCCGAGAATGCAAAGACCGCTGAGGTTATGATCGAGAAAGAAGACAATGAGAAAGAAAAAGTCCTGGAAATGAGCATTGATGAACTTGAGTTATCTGTTCGTTCCTATAACTGCTTGAAGAGAGCCGGTATTAATACAGTTGAAGAATTATGTAACAAGACTTCTGATGATATGATGAAGGTTCGTAACCTTGGACGTAAATCATTAGAAGAAGTTCTTGCGAAACTGAAAGAGCTGGGCTTACAGCTTCAGCCTGCAGAAGAGTAAGAATTGATCAGGTTATTGGTTCTCTAAGGGAACAATAACCAGTTAGCAAAGAGATATTATACGGTGGGGATGCCTAAGCAGTCGGACAGTAAGACCGAACAAGCGTGCCCGGCTGTCCCACAGATGGAGGAAAATTAAATGGCAAAATATAGAAAATTAAGCAGAACTTCTGACCAGAGAAAAGCATTACTGAGAAGCCAGGTAACAAGCCTTTTATATCATGGAAAAATTGTTACTACAGAAGCTAAAGCAAAAGAAATCCGTAAAATCGCAGAAGGCCTTGTAGCTATGGCTGTTCGTGAAAAAGATAACTTCGAAACTGTTACTGTAACTGCTAAAGTTGCTCGTAAAGATGCTGAAGGCAAGAGAGTAAAAGAAGTTGTTGACGGAAAGAAGAAAACTGTATACGATGAAGTACAGAAAGAGATCAAGAAAGATGCTCCTTCCAGACTTCACGCTCGTCGTCAGATGATGAAAGTTTTCTACCCGGTTAAAGAAGTACCTGCAAAGGGTGCCGGAAGAAAGAAAAACACTAAAGACGTAGATATGGTTGCTAAGATGTTCGATGAGATCGCTCCAAAATACGCTGACCGTAACGGTGGTTACACAAGAATCGTTAAGATCGGACCGCGTAAAGGCGATGCTGCAATGGAAGTACTGATCGAATTAGTATAATCCAGCCAGATTTTCGATTTTATATTTGTCCAGACGATGATAAGACTGCATATGTATGGTGTTCATGCCGTATATATGCAGTTTTTTTGTTATGCTATAGGAAATCACTTCCTTATAACATAACCGTTTATTACCCTTGATTATTTGAGCCAGATAGCGTAAAATCGTAGAGTATATAAAAACCATATTGATGAAGAAGTGTTAAATAAGACATTGGGCTGTTACAAAATACGAGAGCAAAAGATAAGCGAGGAATACAAATGACCGGCAGGAGATTGAAAAATTGAGGCAGAATACGAAAAAGAAACGATCAGGATTTGGTTATTTCATCAGGATGTTTTTGTTGTTGGTGGAATTACTGGCTGTTACACTGTTTCTGTGGGGAAATGATGCTTATTCCATATCTGCCACCACACCTGAATTTAAGTGGGAAAATTATAAAACGATCGCACATGCACTGGGAGGGATTGGTGATAAAACCTATCTGAATTCAAAAGAGAGTTTTCTGGCAGGCTATCAGATGGGGTGCAGGTTGTTTGAAGTTGATCTTGTGAAGACATCTGACAATGTATGGGTGTGCCGCCATAGCTGGTATCAGTCTCTTGGACAATGGGAAGGCGATGAAAAGAAAGTTCTGTCCTCAGAGGAATTCTTATCCCGGCCCATTTATGGAAAATATACTCCTATAACATTTGAAGATCTGCTGGTTCTGCTGAGCGATTATCCGGACGCTTTTGTGATGCTGGATTCCAAACAGTATTCTCTCCGTAATTATCAGAAAACAGTGGAAGATTATGCAGACTATATTGAACTGGCAGAGGCTGCCGGTGTCCCGGATGTGATGCGGCAGGTCATACCGGAAATTTATAACCAGGCAATGTTTGCCGGAACAGCACTGCTGTACGATTTTCCAGGATATATTTATTCTTTATGGCAGGAATACTCTATTAAAGAACTGACTGAAATTGCGGCATTTTGCAGAGAAAAGAATATTCAGGCAGCTACAGTCTATTATAAATACTGGTCAGAGGATGTGCAGGAGATTTTTGACAAAAAAGGGATCAGGTTATATATTTATACTGTGAATGACCTGAAGGAAGCACAATATTATATGCAAGAGGGTGCGGCAGGTGTATGCTCAGACTATCTGCAGGATACTATGTTTAACTGATCTGTCCTGTCGGCATTATGAAATGGTCGTAGAGGATTATTATAGCTGTAGCTGTTCCGGAATGAATAAGGGTAAAGATATCAGGAGCAAAAAGAATTTTAACAGGATATAGCAAGAATTCTCCCTCCTCTATAGGTGGTAGATGAATTGCAAATAAGAAAATGAACGGCAGTGGCGGGCGGAGAGAAATCGGTATCTCCCACTGACATGAGGCAAACCACAGTCAGTATGTTGTTGACACGTCAGACTCTGTGAAATTACCGACTGTGAGTTGAAACAAATAAGCGGCAATAACAAAGATTATATTTATAAAGGAAATTATCATACACAATGAAAATAAGAGTAATGATTGCTGTCTGTGCAGCAAAATTTGTAGGATACGTATGTAAGAAAATGGGAAGACAGGGTGTGACCTGGGCAGGAAAAGTGGCGATTAAGATCTGTCCGGACATTCTGGAACAGCTTTCCTCACAGGTACGAAAGGCTATTTTTGCAACCTGCGGTACAAATGGAAAGACAACTACCAACAATATGCTCTGTGCGGCACTGGAAGCGGAAGGACAGAAAGTAATCTGTAACCATACAGGTTCCAATATGCTCAATGGAGTTGTTGCCGCATTTGTGCTGGCTTCGAAATGGAATGGTAAAATTGATGCGGACTATGCATGCATTGAGGCCGATGAAGCATCCACCAGACATATTTTTCCGAGAATCAAACCGGACTATATGCTTCTGACAAATCTTTTCCGCGACCAGCTTGACAGATACGGAGAGATTGATATCACTATGAACATTCTGGAAGAAATGATGCGCAAGGTTCCGAAGATGCAGATTATTGTAAACGGTGATGATGCATTATCCGCATATCTTGCCATGGATTCCGGGAATCCATATGTAACTTATGGTATCAGTAAACCGGTGATCAAATCTGCGGCAAATGAAATCAGGGAAGGACGTTTCTGTAAGCGATGCGGTGAAAAACTGGAATATCGTTTCTATCATTACAGCCAGTTGGGAGATTATTATTGTCCAAAATGCGGATTTGCAAGACCGAAGCCGGATTTTGATGCGGAGGATGTAAAGGTAGGCGACCAGCTTAGCTTTTGTGTAGAAGGAAAACACATTGTAGCAAATTATAAGGGATTTTATAATGTGTATAATATACTGGCAGCTTATGCGGGAGTGAGGACTGCGGGATTTGCGGGAGAGCATTTCGGGGATATGCTCCGCAGATTTAATCCGGAAAACGGACGTATGGAGCAGTTTCGCATTAAGGGAACAGGAGTAACCTTAAATCTTGCCAAGAATCCGGCGGGATTTAATCAGAATATTTCCGCAGTGATGCAGGATCAGGCACCGAAGGACATCATTATTGCGATCAATGATAATGCTCAGGATGGAACAGATATTTCCTGGCTCTGGGATGTTGACTTTGATCTTCTCGGAAATGATTCAGTGAAATCTATTACTGTAAGCGGTATCCGCTGTCAGGATATGCGTCTGCGGCTGAAATATGTGGATATCCCGTCTGTCCTCGAGGGCGATGTTGAGAAAGCAATCCGCGACAGAGTAGAGGACGGAGTGGGGAATCTGTATGTGCTGGTAAACTATACAGCATTATTCAGTACCAGAAATATTCTGAAGAGACTGGAGGGCGAGAAATAATGAAAATTACAATAGGACATTTATATCCGGATCTTCTGAATCTTTACGGTGACAGAGGTAATATCCAGTGTCTGATGAAGAGATGCCAGTGGCGTGGGATTGAGGCTGAGACCATACCGTTTGAGCTGGATGATAAAATAGATTTCTCGAAGCTTGATATCGTACTTCTGGGTGGCGGTTCGGACAGAGAACAGATGATCGTATGTGAGAAGCTACAGAAAATCCAACCGGATTTTAAGGCTTATGTGGAAGATAACGGCGTTGTCATTGCAATCTGCGGTGGCTATCAGTTACTTGGGAAGTATTACAAAACAGATCAGGGAAACATGAAAGGACTGGACCTGGTAGACTTGTATACAGAGCAGGGCGAAGGCCGTCTGATCCAGAATATCGTTCTGCAGAGTGAGCTGTTTGATATGCCGATCGTTGGATTTGAGAATCATGGAGGAAGAACCTGCATTAATAATAACAAACCACTGGGAAAAGTACTTTACGGTGCAGGAAATGACGGTAAGTCAGGCTATGAAGGCGTAGTATATAAGAATGTGATAGGGCACTTATCTGCATGGACCGTTACTTCCGAAGAATCCGCAGCTTGCAGACTGGCTCATTCAACATGCGCTGGAAAGAAAGTATGGAAAAGAAACAGAACTTACACCGTTAGATGACAGTCAGGAAAAAGAAGCAAATGACTATATATACCACAGATTTGTAAGAGGATAATTATGGCGAAATCATGTAATCAAAAAGGAAAAATACTGTATCTGCAGAAAATGCTGTCTGAGACAACCAGCCAAAAGCCTGTCACCATGCAGGAGATTCTGGCAAAACTGGAAGAACAGGGGATTCGAGCTGAGCGAAAGAGTATTTATGATGATATGGAAACCCTGCGTGATTTTGGAATGGATATACATTACAGAAGAGGACGGGAAGGAGGATATTATGAGGAAAAATCCGCTTCAGATAAAACAGAAGCGGATAATACGATAATACATCAGCCAGATGGCGAAACAGGAGAGAAATCTGAAAATGTGCAGGAACAGATTGGAAAAGAATCTGAAGCACCTGCAAAGATCAGTGCTCCGATACCCTCCCAAACAGGAGAGAATATAAAAGAAATCAGGCTTGTATGTCAGAATTCTACAAAGAAAAAAATCCAGCGTACCTTTGGTTCGGAGATTTTCTGCAAAATAAAGGGGGAGGATAATTTTATTGTAACTGTTGAGGTTGTGGTTGATAAGGCATTTTTTGGATGGTTGACTTCTATGGGAAGAAATGTACATATTCTGAAACCAAAG
>NZ_JBWJVP010000237.1:0-26861 GCF_056339915.1 Blautia sp. ZXY-1-B12
CGCTGAATACGGTACACCATCTACAATGGAGATTCCGGACAATCTTGAAAAATATCTTCCATATTTCGATGCAGTTCTTCTTGAGAACCACGGAGCACTTACATGGAGCACAGACTTAAATGCAGCTTACATGAAGATGGAATCTGTAGAATTTTACGCACAGCTTCTGTATCAGACAAAACTTCTGGGTGGTCCGAAAGAATTCGATGAAAAGAATATCCAGAAACTGTATGAGATCCGTCGTAAATTTGGTATGGCCGGTAAACATCCTGCAAACATCTGCCTGAACAAAGACGGAAAGAACTGCCATAACTGCGGTGGTGCATGCCATGATGGTGAATTCAAGAAATTCCCTGGATATCAGTATGATTTTGTAGGCGGAGATTCCAAACCGGAAGAAGCAGCTCCTGCAGCACAGTCAGATGCAGAACTTGTTGCTGAGATCACAAAGAAAGTAATGGCTCAGTTAGGAATGAAATAATTCAAAAGGAGGACAGTCTCATGCCAGTCAGTGAGAGTATGGTACAGGAAATTGTACAGCAGGTTATGGCAAAAATGCAGATAGCAGACGCTCCGGCAGAAAAACAGCATGGCGTATTTAAAGATATGAACGATGCGATTGAGGCAGCAAAGAAGTCTCAGGAAATCGTACATAAAATGTCCATGGACCAGAGAGAAAAAATTATTAGCTGCATCCGCAAAAAAATTAAAGAAAATGCAGAAATTATGGCACGTATGGGTGTAGAAGAAACTAAGATGGGTAATGTAGGAGACAAGATCCTTAAACATCACCTTGTTGCAGATAAGACACCCGGAACAGAAGCAATTACTACAACCGCATGGTCAGGAGACAGAGGCCTTACACTTGTTGAAATGGGACCTTTCGGTGTAATTGGAGCGATTACACCTTGTACAAACCCAAGCGAGACAGTTTTATGTAATACAATGGGAATGCTGGCAGGTGGAAATACAGTTGTATTTAACCCACATCCGGCAGCAGTAAAAACATCCCTTTATGCAGTAAACCTTGTCAATGAAGCTTCCCTGGAGCAGGGCGGCCCGGATAATATTGCTGTCAGTGTAGAGAATCCTACATTAGATACAAGTTCTGTTATGATGAAGCACAAAGATATTCATCTTTTAGTTGCTACAGGCGGTCCTGGAGTAGTAACAGCAGTTCTTTCTTCAGGAAAGAGAGGAATCGGTGCAGGAGCAGGTAACCCGCCGGCACTGGTTGATGAAACCGCTGATATCCGTAAGGCAGCAAGAGATATTGTTAACGGATGTACGTTTGACAATAACCTTCCTTGTATTGCTGAGAAAGAAGTTGTTGCAGTTTCTTCCATTATGGATGAACTCATGCATTATATGCTGACAGAGAATGACTGTTATCTTGCTTCAAAAGAAGAGCAGGATAAGCTGGTAGAGGTAGTTCTGGCAGGCGGTAAACTGAATCGTAAATGCGTTGGACGTGATGCAAGAACACTGCTCTCGATGATCGGTGTGGATGCACCGGCAAATATTCGCTGCATTATCTTTGAGGGACCAAAGGAACATCCTCTGATCACAACAGAACTTATGATGCCGATTCTTGGAATTGTCAGAGCAAGAGATTTTGAAGACGCAGTAGAACAGGCTGTATGGCTGGAACACGGCAACCGCCATTCTGCACATATTCATTCCAAGAATGTAGATCGTATTACAACATATGCAAAAGCAATCGATACAGCAATCGTGGTAAAGAATGGCCCATCCTATGCATCCCTTGGATTTGGATCAGAAGGATATGCTACATTTACAATTGCAAGCCGTACAGGCGAAGGTCTTACCTGTGCAAGCACATTCACAAAGAGAAGACGCTGCATCATGGAAGACAGTCTCTGTATTCGATAAATAATCTGACCTGATAAACTGTGAAACAGTTATCCGGTTATGAACTGACAGCGAATATTCATTTGAATATAAGGAGAGAAAGAACATGGACATGAATAATGTAAATATAGAAGAAATCGTGAAACAGGTTCTCTCCGGCATGACAGGAAATGCACCGGCAGCAGCCTCTGCACCGGCAGCATCAACTGGAATCCCGAAGACAGCCAGAGTAGCTGTATTAACTGAGAAAGAGCATTTTGATATCAAAGAATACCCGATCCCGCCAATCGGAGATGACGATATCCTGGTTAAAGTTGAAGGATGTGGTGTATGCGGTACAGATGCACACGAATTCAAGAGAGATCCATTTAACCTGATTCCGGTTGCACTTGGACATGAAGGTACAGGTGAAATCGTGGCAATGGGTAAGAATGTTAAAGTAGACACAGCAGGAAAACCTGTAAAGGTTGGAGATAAAGTTGTTACCTGTATGATCTTCAAGGATGATCCGGATATTACAATGTTTGACCTGAACAAGAAGAACGTAGGCGGAGCTGATGTATACGGACTTCTTCCTGACGATGATGTACATCTCAACGGATGGTTCTCTGATTACATCTTCTTAAGAGGCGGAAACTTTGGAACTACATTCTTCAATGTAAGTGACCTGGATTTGGATTCCCGAATTCTCATTGAGCCATGCGCAGTACTTGTACATGCAGTAGAGAGAGCAAAAACAACAGGAATCCTTCGTTTCAACAGCAGAGTAGTTGTTCAGGGTTGTGGACCAATCGGACTGATCTGTATTGCAGTACTTCGCACTATGGGTATTGAACATATCTGTGCAGTAGACGGAAATGAGAAACGTCTTGAATTTGCCAAGAGAATGGGCGCAGACACAAGTGTTAATTTCATGAACTTCAAGGGAATCGAAGCACTGACAGAAGCTGTAAAAGAAGCTCAGGGCGGACATCTTGCAGATTTCGCATTCCAGTGTACAGGAAATCCGAAAGCTCATGCAAACATTTATAAATTTATCCGCAATGGCGGCGGCCTTTGTGAACTTGGCTTCTTCATTAATGGTGGAGATGCTACAATTAATCCGCATTTTGACCTCTGTTCCAAAGAAATCAACCTGGTTGGCTCATGGGTATACACTCTGAGAGATTATGTAACAACCTTTGATTTCCTTAAGAGAGCAAATGCAATCGGTCTCCCGATGTCTGAACTGATCACAGATAAGTTCCCGTTAGAGCAGATCAACGAAGCTCTTCAGACAAACCTGGCAATGACAGGACTTAAGATCGCAGTTGTAAATAAATAGTTACTGTTCACTGGTAACAATAAATAGTAAGCCTGGCAATAGAGGAGAAACGAAATGGCAGAAGCTGTAGGAATTTTAGAGGTATTCGGGCTGACGACAGCCTTTGTAGCAGGCGATGCCGGATGTAAGGCAGCAAATGTCCGCCTGGAGGTTTTTGATAAAAATAAACCAGCCAATGCTGACAGCCTGCCGGTACCGCTCCTTGTCTGCATTAAATTCAGAGGAAGTGTAACTGATGTTACAGCAGCCGTGGAAGCAGGCATGGAAGTTGCAAACAGAATGACTGGTGTGGTACAGCACTATGTAATCCCGAACCCGGAAGAGGGAACGGAAAAAATGCTGAAGATCAGCGCCCTGGATAAGGATTAGCAGTTGCATATCCATTGGGCATCAGTTAAAATATAATCAGATATTTATTTGTAGATTCAGGAGGAAGCAGAAATGGCACAGGAAGCATTAGGAATGGTAGAAACCAGAGGACTTACAGCAGCAATTGAAGCAGCTGATGCAATGACAAAAGCAGCTGAAGTAGCATTAGTAGGAACAGAGAAAATCGGATCCGGACTTGTAACAGTTATGGTACGCGGAGACGTAGGAGCTGTTAAAGCAGCAGTAGAAAGCGGAAGCGCAGCAGCATCCAGACTTGGTGAATTAGTTGCCACACATGTTATTCCGAGACCTCATACAGACGTAGAAAAAATCCTTCCAAGCATCTGACCAGCAGAGCAGGAATAAAAAAGGAGTTCGCTCATGAGTAAATCATATGGATTTATAGAAATCACAGGTGTCGTTGCAGCGATTGATGCGCTTGACATCATGTGCAAAACTGCAGACGTTGAGCTGGCGTCATGGGAACGTAAGCTGGGCGGACGACTGGTTACTATTATAGTTGAGGGTGATGTATCTGCCGTGACAGAAGCAGTAAATGCAGCAGCGACAGGTGCAATCAAGAAACCGGTAAGTTATGCAGTAATTGCACGGCCCCATGAAGAAATTGTCAGAATGGTGGAACTGAGTGCAAGTCGCTGGAAGAACAATCAGGGGGATGAATAATGGCTGAAGAAAAGAACCCGGAAGCAGATAAAAAAGTCCCTAAAAAGGCAGCCACTCCGAGGAAAACCAGGAGTACAGCCGGAAGAGCAAAAACCTCTGCAAAAACAGAGGTGAAAGCCCAGACAGCAGATACGGCGGCAGAAACAACAGATAAGACAGAATCCCAGAAGGAAGAAATAAAGGAAACAGTATCTCATAAGGAGGAGAAAATCATGACACAGGAAGCATTAGGAATGGTAGAAACCAGAGGACTTACAGCAGCAATCGAAGCAGCAGACCAGATGTGCAAAGCTGCTAACGTAGCATTAGTAGGAACAGAGAAGATCGGATCCGGACTTGTAACAGTTATGGTACGTGGAGACGTAGGAGCTGTTAAATCTGCAGTTGAGAGCGGAAGCGCAGCAGCATCCAGACTTGGCGAATTAGTTGCTACACATGTAATCCCAAGACCACACACAGATGTAGAGAAAATCCTGCCTGTATTAAAATAATAAAGCCGTCATATTTGACAGAAAGCAGGTGTATTCTTGGAAGCAAATAATATTGAATTGATTACCAGAATGGTAATCCAGGCGATTAACCAGAATGAGAAAAAAACCAATGGCTTTATGGTTCCAATCGGAGTTTCAGCAAGACACATTCACCTGACACAGGAACATGTTGAGGCATTATTCGGACCCGGATATCAGCTTACAAAGAAAAAAGAGCTGATGGGGGGACAGTTTGCTTCTAATGAAACAGTTACCATCGTGGGACTGAAGCTTCGTGCCATTGAGAATGTAAGAATCCTTGGGCCGGTTCGTAAAGCTTCACAGGTTGAGGTATCTGCTACAGATGCCATCAAACTTGGAATGAATGTTCCGGTTCGTGAATCCGGAGATATTACCGGAAGTGCGCCTGTCGCAATTGTAGGACCTAAAGGGGCTGTTTATCTGAAAGAGGGCTGTATTGTGGCAATGCGTCACATACATATGTCTCCGAAAGATGCACAGGCTGCAGGTGTGAAAGATGGTGATATTGTATCAGTAAAAGCAGACAATGAGAGAGGAACAATCTTCAATCAGGTTAAAATCCGTGTGGATGACAGCTTTACACTGGAGATGCATATTGATACAGATGAGGCAAATGCAGCAAAGATTGCCACAGGTAATACGGTAACAATAATTAAATGATAAGAAAGTCAGAGATCAAGAGGCATTTATAAATGCCTCTTGATCTTGAACTCATACATTGTTGCTGTTTATTTTGTTTGCAGTAACAATAAATATCGGATCAGAGACAGATGGTTGTCTTTGATATCATTATCAGAAATAATTCGGAGGCTCATATGATTGTAGGCAAAGTAGTAGGAAGTGTGGTATCCACACGAAAATGCGAAAAACTGATAGGAAGCAAATTTATGATTATCGAGCCTGTCCATCATATGAAAGGTGACCTCAGCCAGCTTGTAGCAATCGATATGATCGGTGCCGGAGTTGGTGAATATGTATTGGTGGCACAGGGAAGCGCAGCAAGAATAGGCTGCGGCGTAGAAACAGCACCGGTAGATGCAGCGATTGTTGGTATCATTGATGACGGTGCAGGATTGGAGTAACGCCATGGAAATCAAAGAATTACAAGATATTATACAGCAGAATGGTGTTGTAGGTGCCGGCGGAGCCGGATTCCCTACTTATATGAAGCTTACAGATAAAGCTGATACCATTCTTATGAACTGTGCAGAGTGTGAACCATTACTGAAATTACACAGACAGTTATTGGAAAAGCACGCATATGAAATTATGAAAACGTTCCATATGATTCAGGAGACAGTAGGAGCAGCTGAAGCAATTATTGGAATTAAGAAATCTTATGTGCAGACAATTCAGGCATTAAACCAGCACATCGAAGAATTTCCGGGAATGAGACTGCATCTTCTGGATGAAGTTTATCCGATGGGAGATGAAGTAGTACTCATCTATGAAGCAACCGGAAGAGTCGTACGGCCGGGAGGACTGCCAATTGAGCAGGGAGTAGCCGTATTTAACGTTGAAACGGTTTATAATGTATATCGTGCTGTGGAAGAAAAGCAGCCGGTTACTGATAAATATGTATCTGTTGTTGCTGAAGTAAGTGATCCAGTTACAGTAAGAGTTCCGCTGGGATGTACCCTGGAGGAAGTGGTAGCTCAGGCAGGCAGCACAACAGTAAAGGATCCTGTCTATTTCGTAGGCGGTCCTATGATGGGACGAATTGGAAATGGTTCAGATCCGGTGACAAAGACAACAAATGCGATTTTGGTTCTGCCAAAAGACCATCTTATCGTAGCGAAGAAGCAGCGGACTTCTTCCATAGATTTAAAGAGGGCAGCATCTATCTGTTGCCAGTGTAATACCTGTACAGATTTATGTCCGAGACATAATCTGGGACATCCGATCGATCCGGCGAAATTTATGAGAGCCGCATCAAATAATGATTTCAGAGACCTGAATCCATATCTGGATGCTTCTTTCTGCAGTTCCTGCGGTGTATGTGAGATGTATTCCTGCCCGCAGAGCCTTGCACCGAGAAGTCTTCTGGCAGATATGAAAGGCGGACTGAGAAAAGCAGGCATCCGTCCTCCACAGGGGGTACAGCCGAAACCAGTACAGGAATCCAGAGAGTATCGTAAAGTTCCGGAAGAACGTCTGATGGCACGTCTTGGACTTACAAGATATGACAAAGATGCTCCTCTGAAAGAAGACCTTGTACAGGTCGGAAAAGTAAAAGTATTACTGAGCCAGCATATCGGAGCACCGGCACAGGCTATCGTCAAAACCGGTGATCAGGTAACAAGAGGACAGATGATTGCTCAGCCTGCACAGGGCTTAAGCGTTGGTATTCATGCATCTGTCAGTGGTAAAGTCACAGAAGTAACAGACCGTTACATCATTATTGCAGTAAAGTAGAAAGGACGTGCACAAAATGAGTAAAGCAATCGGAATGATTGAATTTAAAACCACATCTACAGGCGTTACTGCAGCAGATGCTATGGTAAAAACATCTGAGGTAGAAATCGTCGAGGCACAGACCGTATGTCCTGGTAAATATATTGCAATTATTACCGGTGACTTAAGTGCGGTAAAGGCAGCCGTTGATGCGGCAGTGACTACATATGAGGACAAATGCATTGACAGCTTTGTGCTGGGCAACCCTCATGAATCTATTTTCCCGGCAATTTACGGAACCACACAGGTGGAAGATGTAAGTGCACTGGGAATTCTGGAAACATATGACGCAGCTTCCATCATCGAGGCGGCAGATCAGGCTGCGAAGACTGCGATCGTAGATCTGATCGAACTTCGTATTGCCAAAGGTATGTGCGGAAAATCCTATATGATGATCACAGGAGAAGTTTCAGCAGTAGAAGCTTCCATAGAAAGAGCAAAAGAGCTCGTATCAGCAAAAGGAATGTATTTGGATTCTTCCGTTATCGCACATCCTGACAGAAGAATGATTGATAGTATTCTGTAATGAGAATTCCTCAAAAAAGGAGGCAGAAAGATGCTTGCACTGGAGAGAAGAAATCAGATTCTCGAAAAATTACAGGCAGAGAAGCGAGTGGTAGTCAGTGACCTGAGCCAGCTTTATAATGTCTCTGAAGAGACCATACGCCGCGATTTAGACAAACTGGAAAAAGAAGGACTTGCAATTAAAAGCTATGGCGGTGCAGTGATTAATGAGGATATTAGCATTGATTTACCTTTTAATGTTCGCAAGAATCAGAATGTCTCAGGGAAGCAGAAAATGGCAGAAATTGTTGCTTCCCTTGTAAAAGACGGAGACCATATTTTTCTTGATGCCAGCACAACAGCTGTATTTGTGGCAAAAGCGTTAAAAGAAAAGCAGAGACTGACAGTGATTACCAATTCCATGGAAATATTACTGGAACTTTCTGATGTGTCCGGATGGAACATTATTTCTACCGGAGGTGTTATGAAAGAGGGATATCTTGCTTTTCTTGGATCTAAGACAGATGAATCTATCCGTTCATATTATGTAGATAAAGTGATCTTTTCATGTAAGGCCCTGGATAAAGACTGGGGGATCATGGAATCGCAGGAAGCTTTTGGTTCAACAAAAAGAGCGATGATGAGCTCAGGTCGTGAGAAAATTCTGGTTGTGGACAGTTCGAAATTTGACCAGACTGCATTTTCTGTTGCAGGCAGCCTGAAGGATGTAGATGTAGTTGTAACAGACAAAAAGCCTGTGGACAGGTGGAGGATATACTTTGAAAAATTAGGTGTAGAGTGCAAATATCCTGTCTGATACCAGAGAAAAGGAGTATTGTAGTATATGAATACTTTTGAAATGAAGACAGTAATCCATTTCGGTAATAATGCCCTGGACAGATTAAAAGAGATTCCCTATAAAAGAGTGTTGGTTATCACAGACCCTTTTGTAGTTCAGAGCAGTATGATTAATCTGATCACAGCACCATTGAACAGTGCCGGGATCGAATATGATATTTTTCATGATGTAGTTCCGGATGCGCCAATTGATAAGATTGCGGAGGGTGTAAAGAAGTTTTTGCAGTATCAGCCTGAAGCAGTAATTGCAGTAGGCGGTGGTTCAGCAATTGACTCTTCTAAAGCAATCAGAGAGTTTGCTCTGAAGATTAATAATTATGGAAAAGTAGGTCTGATCGCAATTCCTACTACAAGTGGAACAGGATCAGAAGTTACTTCTTTTGCAGTAGTAAATGATACAACTGCACATATAAAATATCCGCTGATCGCAGACAGTCTGACAGCAGATGAGGCAATTCTGGATGCAGAACTTGTAAAGAGTGTTCCACCGGCTATCACAGCTGATACCGGAATGGATGTATTTACACATGCGCTGGAGTCTTATGTAAGTACACAGCATAATGAATTTTCAGCGGCACTGGCGGAGAAAGCTGTAGAGATCTGCGGTGAATTTCTTCTGAGAGCATATCTTGACGGCAGTGATATGCATGCACGCCAGAAAATGCATGTAGCATCCTGCCTTGCAGGGCTTTCTTTTAATACAGCAGGTCTGGGAATTACACACAGTATGGCACATCAGCTCGGAGCTATGTTTCATATTCCACACGGAAGAGCAAATGCAATGCTTCTTCCACATATCGTAGAATTTAATTCCGATATTAATAAACACAGCAAGAGTAAAGAAGTGTATCTCCCGGCAGTACATAGATATGCGAATATTGCACATATTCTTGGACTGAATAACTATAATCCTGTCATGACAGTTCGGTCGTTGGTAAACTGGATTCAGTTTATGCAGAAAGAGATGAATATTCCGCTGACAATCCAGGAAATTGGTACAGTTACACCAGATGAATATTTTGGTGCGATTGACAAAATGGCAGATGCTGCACTGGCAGATGCCTGCACATCAACAAACCCACGAGTTCCGACAAAAGAGGATATTATGAAGATCTATAAGAAATTATGGTCATTCTAAGAGAAAAAGGTCTGGCCGGATAAGTCAGGCCTTTTTTTGTAAAATATAACGGGGAAATCTGTTATATAAGCAAAAATGCGGGCAGATACTATGCTGCCGTTGAAATCAGATACAGGAGATGAATCGCAGATGAGCATTTATACAAAAAGGGGAGATAAGGGGATTACAGATATGGCCCGTACCAGAAATATCTCCAAGTCGGATGATCGGATCCGGCTTTCAGGTGCCATAGATGAACTGAATAGCCATATCGGACTGATGATCAGTATGATTTCTTCTCAGGAAACGGTTCAATTTCTGGAGAGCGTGCAGAGTACACTGAATCTGGTTGCAACGGGAGTGGAGGATCCATATAACAGAAAATGCAGGATCAGTGAAGAGAGGGTAACTGCTCTGGAAACAGAGATTGATAATCTGGAGAAATTATGTCCACGGCCTGTTACTGAGAAATTAAAAGGAAACAGCAGTCTGGCAGCGGAAATCGATATTGCCAGAACAGTGGCCAGAAGAGCAGAATGTAGTCTGGCTCAGGTGAGTGTTAAATTCGGAGCAGATGCAGGGAGCAGGAAATTTCTGAACCGTCTTTCTGATTATTTCTTTATTCTTGCAAGATATACAGAGAATGCAGAGGGTAAAGCGGGTTCTTACGAGATGCAGAAAACAGAAATAGAAGTTACGGGCGCAAAAGCAGAGGCAAAGAATATAAAAACTCAGAATACAGAAGCAGAGGCTGTAAATACTATGGATACACTGGCTGGAACAGTAAATATTAATGAGGCAGTCATTCGTGAAGTTCTGAAAAGAATAGGCGTACAGACCAGAATTACACTGGATATCGCCAAGAAACTGATCGACAGGATTGAGCAGGAAGCTTTGCGAAGAGGGGCACATGCAGTAATTTCTGTATGCAATGCAGAAGGGAATCCGATAGCTGTTCATGTGATGGACGGAGCATTTCTGGTAAGCTTCGATGCTGCAATGAAGAAAGCCTATACAGCGGCAGCAGTAAGAATGTCAACCATGGAATTTGGTAAGATGGCTCAGCCGGGAGGAACATTCTACGGTGCAGACAAATTGGACAATGGAAAGATTGTAATTTTTGGTGGTGGTGTTCCGCTGAAATCCGGAGATACAGTGATCGGTGGTCTTGGTATCAGCGGTGGCACCGGAGAAGAGGATCACAGTCTGGCAGAATACGGACAGTCTGTTCTGCAGGAATTAATATAGGAAATCTTCCTTGCCTTTCGTACTCTGCTGAACTGTTTCAAATGTATTTAATTAAGAGGATTGTTATAAGCTCAGGACATTTACCGGGAGGAAAGTGTTCTGGGCTTTTCTTTATCTTCGTTTATATTTCCCGGGAGTCATGCCCTTATATTTCTTAAAAGTACGTATAAAATAACTCAGATCATTAAATCCGTTCCTGTAAGCAATTTCTGTGATTGAATCATCAGTAGCCGCCAGTTGTAAACAGGCTTCTTCAATTCTCTGTCTGTTCAGATAATCCACAGGAGTCTGATGGGTCATTTCCGAAAAGAACCTGCAGAAATATTTCGGTGACATAGAGACAGAAGCAGACAGTTCCTGAAGTGTGATAGGATTGGCATAATTTTTTTCGATAAATTCCAGAACCTGCTTCAACTGTAAAATACGTTTATAGTCTCTGCGCGTTCGGGTAGGATTTTCGATAAAGTAATGATTACTGAAAACCAAACCAAAAAAGTGGTAAAATTGTCCAAATACAGTCAGCTCATATCCGGTATCTTTTTCATACATGGCATCAAACAGAACAGAAATACAGTTCAGAATCTGTGGATGCTCATCTGAAAAATGTGGAAAAAGCATTGTTTCCTGATGCAGGATTTTCTGGATATATTCTCCGCATACAGGATTGTTTTTCAAAAAAGTGTTCATATCAAAAACAATGCACTGATATACACAATCATGGGGAATTCCTGAATGAAGGATTCCGCTATGTACAAAAATGACATCATTCTTAACTGCTGTAAAACTTTTTTCGTCTAAAGTGACAGTAAGAGAACCTTCCAGAATACGAATTATTTCATATTCCACATGCCAGTGATAAGACATGACATATCTGGGATGTGTATGATCGATGTGATGAAACTCAAATGGAAACTCATAAGTGCCTCTTGGACGGTCTTCATTATGGTCTAAATCATGCAAAAGAACTTTCCTCCTTACAAAATTTACAGAAATTTTATGATTAAAACAGAAAAAGTGAATATTGTACTGTTTTTTGCTATTATAACACAAGTAATTTTCTGAATGCAATTATATAATAGATATCAGTAACAAAGTTGAGTGGTCAGGCTGCTGTGAACGGAGTGAACAGTGGTTATCGGGCTACTTGGCACAACAGGTGTAGAGGTTATTATTTTTGTTATATTTGCAGTCAGAAGATGCTGCGAAAAGTGAAAATGTAATCTTGGGGGTTAGAGCGTGTCTGAAAAATCATTCCCGCAATCTGCACGCCCCACTTTGCGGGATATTTCACCCGAATTCAGTTGCCGTAGCCCGCTACGGCGCCCTCATCCGGGCAAAATATCCCACAAATTGTGACGCACATCTTGCAGAAAGCCTTTTTCAGACACGCTCTAGCAGGAAATGATCCTGCGGGAATATTACAATAATTTATCAGGAGGTATTTTATTATGGCAAAGAGCAGATTAATTGGCAGCTATCCGGTAATTGGTATCAGACCTACTATCGATGGTCGTAGAGGAGCACTGGATGTTCGAGGATCTCTGGAAGATCAGACAATGAATATGGCGAAATCAGCTGCTAAATTATTTGAAGAGAATTTAAGATATTCCAACGGTGAACCGGTTAAAGTTGTAATCGCTGATACAACCATCGGACGTGTTGGCGAGAGCGCTGCATGTGCAGATAAATTCCGTAAAGAAGGCGTAGATATCACTCTTACAGTTACACCATGCTGGTGCTACGGTGCTGAGACAATGGATATGGATCCACAGACGATCAAAGCTGTATGGGGATTCAACGGAACAGAAAGACCTGGTGCTGTATACCTTGCATCTGTACTTGCAACACATGCACAGAAAGGACTTCCGGCATTCGGTATCTATGGACATGATGTTCAGGAAGCTGATGACACATCTATTCCGGAAGATGTTAAAGAAAAACTGTTAAGATTCGGCCGCGCAGCAGTTGCAGCAGCATCCATGAGAGGAAAATCCTATCTGCAGATCGGTTCTGTAACAATGGGTATCGGTGGATTTATCATTGATTCCGATTTCATCGAATCTTATCTTGGAATGAGAGTTGAGTCTGTTGATGAGGTAGAGATCATCCGTCGTATGACAGAAGGTATCTATGATCACGCAGAATTTGAGAAAGCTCTGAAATGGGCAAAAGAAACCTGTAAGATTGGCTGGGATAAGAACCCTGAAGAACTTCAGTTCTCAGCTGAAAAGAAAGAAGAGCAGTTCGAGTTTGTTGTTAAGATGGCAGTTATCATCAAAGAACTGATGAACGGCTGTGACAACCTTGATCCTAAATTCTCTGAAGAAGCAATCGGACACAATGCTCTGGCAGCCGGTTTCCAGGGACAGAGACAGTGGACAGATTTCTATCCGAACGGTGACTTTGCAGAAGCTATGCTGAACACCTCCTTTGACTGGAACGGAGCACGTGAACCATACATCCTGGCTACAGAGAACGATGTTCTTAACGGACTTGGAATGCTGTTCATGAAACTTCTTACAAACAGAGCACAGATTTTCGCTGATGTTCGTACATACTGGAGTCCGGAGGCTGTTAAGAAAGCTACAGGATATGACCTTGAGGGCGTAGCAAAAGAAGCCGGCGGTTTCCTTCACCTGATCAACTCCGGTGCTGCCTGCCTTGATGCTAACGGAGAAGCAAAAGAAGCTGATGGAACAGCTGTTATGAAACAGTGGTGGGATATCACAGAAGAAGACCAGAAAGCAATCATGGAAAACACAGAATGGTGTATGGCTGATAACGGATACTTCCGTGGAGGCGGATACTCCAGCCGTTATGAAACACGTGCTCAGATGCCTGCAACAATGATCCGTCTGAACCTTGTAAAAGGACTTGGACCGGTTCTGCAGATCGCTGAAGGATGGACAGTAGCTCTTCCTGAAGAAGTATCTGACAAGCTGTGGAAACGTACAGACTATACATGGCCATGTACATGGTTTGCTCCAAGATGCGATGGCAAAGAAGGACCGTTCAAGACAGCTTATGATGTAATGAACAACTGGGGTGCAAACCATGGAGCAATCTCCTACGGACACATTGGTGCAGATCTTATCACAATGTGCTCTATGCTGAGAATTCCTGTATCCATGCACAATGTTCCTGAGAAAGATATCTATCGTCCGGCAGCATGGAATGCATTTGGAATGGATAAAGAAGGTGCAGATTTCAGAGCATGCAAGAATTATGGACCTCTTTACAAATAATAAATAAAACCGATATGTAAGAATGTATATCGGCCGCCCGGAGTTGGAGATGATCTGACTTTGGGCGGCTGTTTGTATCAGGGGGAATCAAAAAAACAAACTGATATCTGTGTGTACAGATACCAGCCTGTTGTATATATATGTATGTGTGATGTGTGTATAATGTGTAAAAATGATATTTGGCATGAATATGCCAAAATCCCGAGACATACAAGTCAAAATTCCATTGCCGCAGGCAATCTGGAATGAATTTTGGCTACGTTACTGTGAACAGTAACGAAAAGATAAAGCAAAATCAGTTGTTGATTACAACACCTTTCTGAAGCATTATATTTGCATACAGAGCTTTTTCGCTTGTGGAAATAATGCAATATGCAGTTTTGGCTTCTTCATAGAAAGCGAAACGTTCAATATTTCCAACCGCTTTATCGCCGCGTTCGTCATATTTGGCAACGATTTCTTTATATGTATCCCAGATTGGTGTTTCTACATTATCGCCAGGCATAACTTCCATGAGATTTACAGGATGCTCTACATAAGTATCCAGTGGAAACAGTTTGAGGATCGCATCCAGGATTTCCGGTACACCATGTCCGTCACAGCGGATAGTGATGGCATTCTTTCCCATAGATTCAACAGGGAAGTTACCGTCTGCGATAACAAGACGATCGCTGTGTCCCATTTCACATAAAACTTTTAATAATTCCGGTGATAAAATTTCAGGAATTCCCTTTAACATAATTTGTATTCTCCTTTCAAAATTCTGAAAATCATTGTAAACAGTTTAATGAAAAAAATCAGATTATTCAAGGCAATATTTTACGCAAAAAGAGTAAATTTTTATAGTTTACAGCGGAGGAAACAGTAACACACGGAGTTGTATGAAATGCACAAAAAATATATTGAAAAATTGAAAAAATAGTATAAATATGCTATTATCATTATAGCGAATCACGCAGATATTCGAAACCTGCTTTACTGTTCGCTTATAACCGAATAGCTGCTTTGCGGAGGTTTTACCTGATTCGGTTAAATAAGTAAAAGGAAGTAGTAATTTTTATTGGGTTATCAGGCAGAGGGATGATGCCTGATCTTATGGGGGATAAAATTTAATATGTACAAAATATTATTGGTAGACGACGAAATCCTGGTCAGGGATGCAATCAGGGAGAACATTGACTGGAAAAGCCTGGACTGTGAGCTTGTGGGGGATTGTGAGAATGGCAGACAGGCAGTGGAATTTGTGCAGAGCCACAAGGTGGATGTTGTATTGACAGATATCTGTATGCCTTATATGGATGGTATGGAACTGAGCGAGTTTCTTCATGATAATTATCCGGATATTCTTATTGTTATATTCAGCGGTTTTGGGGAATTTGAATATGCGAAGAAAGCAATCCGTTATAATGTAAGTGAATATATGCTCAAACCTGTCACAGCAATGGAACTGACAAAAGTGCTCCGGAATATGAAAGAGAAACTGGATTCCAGAAAAAAAGAACAGGAAAAAATGGAATCCCTGTCGCAGACTTCAAAGGATTATCACAAGAATGTGGATGTCATCCGGTCGAAAGCACTGGAGACTCTTGTAAATTGTACAAGAGATGTGCAGGTAAGTCTTCTGGAACTGAAAAAGCTGGGGATCTGTTTTGAATGTTCGAGCTACAGAGTAGCTGTTTTTGATATGGACACTTATTCAGAAATGTATCAGGTAGATATGCATAAACAGCAGGAAAGCGCACTGATGTCCTTTGTACTTTTTAATATAGGAAATGAAATTGTGACCAGAGAGAACGCAGGTGTTGCTTATCAGGAAGGCAGCAATCGGGTATGCATTATATTTACAGGATGCAGATCCAGAGAATTCGGAGACAAAATACATAGTATCTGTCAGGAAATCCAGCAGAAAGTAAAAGAAGTGATCGGGATTGAAACTTCTATAGGAATCGGAAGCTGGGTGAGATCACCTCAGGAACTGGTCTATTCCTATAAGCTTGCTGAGAAAGCCATTGGCTATCGGTATCTGCTGGGAGGCAGCCTCCTTTTGGATATGGAAGAAAAGAAAACGGACAACAGTATTAATCTTATAAAATCTCTGGAAACACTGACAGAAGAGATAAAGGTCGGAAACAGGCAGAAAGTGACAGAAATCCTGGAGCAGATCGAGCATGAGATCAAAGGGGCACTGGTGGAGAAAAGCTATGCCTGCATTTATCTTCAGCAGGTGATACGTGCCATCGGAAATACCTGCCAGTCCCTGAGTGATGATCCGGAAAAGATCATTGCTCAGAGAGAGAAGCTTCTGAAAGAAGTTTCTCAGGCAAAAACCTTTGATAAAGCAGTGACATTGGTGAAGGAGTATGCTGAAGGAGTATTTGAATCACTTCAGGATCTGAACAGTTCCAGTGGCCAGAGGCAGGGAATGATGGCTATGGATTATATCCGGAAAAATTATATGGATCCGGATCTGAGTCTGAACAGTATCTGTTCTTATCTGAATATCAGTACCAGCTATTTCAGCACTATTTTTAAGGAGATGACAGGGGAAACGTTTATCGAATCACTTACCAGGATAAGAATGGAGAAGGCCAGGGAACTTCTGGAGAATACAACGCTGAAGAATTATGAGATTGCGGAAAAAGTAGGATTTTCAGATCCACACTATTTCGGAATTTCATTTAAGAAGATGACAGGAAAAACACCTACCGAATATGCAAGGGAGAAACGCCGATGAAGATTTCTTCAAAATTTAAGAGTATTCAGAGTTCTATTTTCTGTGCGGTGTCGATCCTGGTATTAAGTGCGGTACTGGTTGTGACAGTGGTATCCTTGAGATATACGAATTCATCTATTTATGAAAATTCTGTCATGTATACACAGACGATCATCAAACAGCTGAATCAGAATATAGATTCGTATATCAGTTATATGGATAATATTGCGTCAGTGATCGCGCAAAGCGGTGATGCTTATAAATATCTGTACAGTGAAAAAGGATATGGAGCCACAAAGGATGAAAATTACAGTGAATACAGACAGCGCCTTGTGGAACAGTTTAAAACGATCCTGAAGGGCAGGGCGGATATCAGAAATATCGGGATTGTCAGAGAGGATAAGAACTCTCCATCTCTGTTTGACAATGGATTATCTGTGAGAAATACATATGTAGATCTTAATACACAGCCATGGTATGCAGATGCAGTCGGAAAATATGACCGGTATAATCTGACATCTTCTCATGTGCAGAATGTGATAAAGGGAGAAAGACCATGGGTCATCACACTCAGCAGAGGAATCCGCAATTATACAGGAACAGAAGCAGAGGATGGAGTAGTTTTTCTGGATTCGAATTACAGTGCGATCAGTGAACTCTGTGCACAGAGCAGCATGGGAGATAAAGGATATGTTTTTATTCTTGATCAGAATGGAAATATCGTTTATCATCCACAACAGCAGCAGTTATATAATGAACTGCAGACAGAGAACATTTCACTTGTTATGAATGCAAAATCAGATATTGTTACTGTCGGAAAGGGAGATGACGAGAAAATTTATGCACTGTCCCATTCTGATATCACAGGATGGACTATTGTGGGATGCATGAATATGTCTGAACTTTTACGAAACAGCAGACAGACAAGAAGTATTTATGTGCTGGTAGCAGTGGGGCTGATTATAGTTGCTCTTCTGATTTCCAGCCTGATTGCCAGAAATATTACGCTGCCGATCCAGAAGCTTCGCGATTCCATGAAAAGTGTGCAGAAAGGAAATTTTGATATTGAAGATATAGAGGTGATTTCCGACAATGAAATAGGAAGTCTTACCAGATCTTTTAATGTGATGACGCACAGGATACGGGAATTAATGGAGCAGAATGTAAAGGAGCAGGAGCAGAAGAGAAAAATAGAATTGAAAGCCCTGCAGTCGCAGATCAATCCACATTTTCTGTATAATACGCTGGATTCTATTATCTGGATGGCTGAAGGAAAGAAGAATGAGGAAGTGGTGATAATGACGGCTTCTCTGGCGCGACTGCTCAGACAGAGTATCAGCAATGAGGATGAGCTTGTAACAGTCGGACAGGAGATTGAATATGTCAGAAGTTACCTCACGATCCAGAAGATGCGCTATAAGGATAAGCTGGAATTTGAGATAAAGGCAGATCCATCCATTACACAGGTACCTATCATTCGTCTGGTATTGCAGCCGCTCGTGGAGAATGCAATTTATCATGGCTTAAAATATAAAGACAGTAAAGGACTGTTGACAGTACATGGGTATATGAAAGGTGAGAATGCAGTAATCGATATTACGGACGATGGTGTGGGAATGGATGAGGAAACCCTGAAACATATTTATGATAAGCATAAGGTGAATTACCGTTCCAATGGAGTTGGGGTGTACAATGTGCAGCAGCGTCTGGTTTTATATTACGGAAAAGATTATGGCATTATCTATCACAGTGAAAAAGGAAAGGGAACCACAGCATCTGTTGTAATTCCCGGAATACAGGAGGAATCCCATGAAAAGTCATAAAAAAGAGATTATAACAGTTGCAATCCTTATGGCGGCAGCAGTGGTGATTTTTGCCGGAATCCTGAAACCGGAGGCGACACAGACGAAAAAATGCTCCCTCATTTATATTCCAAAGATCAGGGATAACACCAATGATTTCTGGACTTCGGTAATATCCGGCTGTAAGATGGCGGCAGAGGAATATGAATCTGACCTTGAAATCCTGGCTCCGGATAAAGAAGAGAATATAGAAGAACAGAATAAACTTCTGAAAAAGGCCATTGAGCAGAAACCGGATGCGATTCTGTTTTCTCCTTCCAGCATGGATGCATCAGATGAACTTCTGAAGGAAGCAAAAGAAAAAGGAATCCGTATTACCTATATTGATTCCTATACAAAAGAAGAATTGCAGGATCTCACAGTTGCCACAGATAATGTGAATGCGGGCAGGATGTTAGGAGAGTATGCCAGAAAATTAATCGATAAAGATTCAAAGATAGCCATTGTCAGCCATGTAAAAGGTGTTTCCACGGCTGTGGAGAGAGAACAGGGATTCAGGGAAGGTCTTGGTGACTATGCTGATAACATAGTAGATATTGTCTACTGTAACTCACTCTATGAGAAATCCTATGAACTGGCGCAGGAACTGATGAGGAAATATCCGGATCTGGAACTGATTGCAGGAATGAACGAATATTCTGCAGTTGGTGTGGGAAGAGCAGTCAGTGATGCAGGAGCGAAAGATAAGATCGCAGTAGTTGGTGTGGACTGTTCCCAGGAGGCCATCAATCTTATGGAAATGGGCGTTTATAAGGGAATTATTGTGCAGAAAGCATTCCGGATGGGGTATATCGGAGTGGAAGAAACCATTCATATGCTTAACGGGGATGCAGTAGAGAAGAATATTGATTCAGGATGCGAGCTGGTTACGCCGGAGAATATGTATAACAGTGATATTGAACGGCTGATCTTCCCGTTTAGCTGACTGACGCGTTGAAACGACTGCGTAATATAAGGATAAAAGAAGCAAAAAGGTTAAATATTTCCGGATGAAAAAAGGAAATATTTAACCTTTTTTTGGAAGATATTTCATTACAATTATCCGACAGGTAAGGTAAGATATAGAAAACAAAGAGAGATACGAAATAACGTAAGGAGGGTGAAAAACTTGGAAAAGTTGAAACAAAATCCAATTGTGAAGAAACTCGGTCTGAACAGAATCCTGTTAGCATGTATTCTGGTTCTTATGTTCGTAGTCTTCAAAGTAGTTCTGGGAAGTAAGTTCCCTGTAGGTGACAGTATCAAATCTACTTTGAACTATGTATACTTCCTGGGCTTTCTGTCACTTGGAGTAACATTTGTAATTGCCACTGGAGGAATCGATTTCTCCATTGGACCTGTAATGTTCTGCTGTGCCCTGATCTCAGGTTACTGCATGACATCTTATCATGTACCTTGTGCAGCAGCAATGGTGATCTGTATCCTGATCGGATTTGCATTTGGCGTGTTTAATGGCTGGATGGTATCCTATATGTCAGTTCCGCCATTTATCATTTCCATGGCATCTATGAACATTGCAAAAGGTATTGCATCTGTATTTACAAAGACACAGTCCGTCAGCTGGCCACTGGGAAGTGATCCTGTAAACGGATGGTTCAGAAATCTTATCTCCTATAAGGGATTCCCTGTAGGACTTGTGATTTTCCTGGCAGCAGCAGTGATCTGTGGGATTATTCTTTATAACACAAAACCGGGACGTTATATCCTTTGTCTTGGTTCTAACAGCGAAGCAGTAAGACTCAGCGGTGTTAATACAAAAAAATGGAGAATGCTTGCTTATGTGATCTGCGGTGTTCTTGTAGGAATCGGAGCAATTTTCTTTGTTGGTGCTTATACAACTGTTCAGCCTGGATACGGCGATCAGTACAACAATGAAGCGATTGCAGGCTGTGTAATGGGTGGTACATCCATGGTTGGCGGACTTGCTTCTATCGGCGGTACAGTCATCGGTGTATTTATCATTTCTCTTCTTCAGCAGGGTATCATGGCATTTGGTCTTGGTAAAGGTCAGCAGATGATCATCACAGGACTTATCGTAATTGTAGCAGTTTATGTCGACGTTTCTGCAAGACGCAGAAAGAACTGATCGGAAGGGAGGATGTAACAATGGGTGAAGTTATTTTGACTATGAAGGACATTGATAAGTCCTTTCCTGGAGTTCATGCTCTGGATCACGTTAATTTCGAAGTGAAACGCGGCGAAGTACATGCTCTTATGGGAGAAAACGGTGCCGGAAAGTCTACATTGATGAAAGTTCTTACCGGTATTTATCAGAAAGATTCAGGATCCATTACCTATAAAGGAAAGGAAACTGAATTCCATAACACAAGAGAAGCGCAGGATGCAGGTGTTGTAATCGTGCATCAGGAGCTGAACATGGTAGGTGATCTTACCGTAGCTCAGAATATTTTTATCGGACGTGAACCAAAGAAAGGGTTCAGCATTGATGATAAGAAAATGATCGAAGATTCCAAAAAACTCTTTCAGGAACTGAACATTGAAATCAATCCAAAAGAAAAGATGAACAATCTTACCGTCGGAAAACAGCAGATGTGTGAGATCGCAAAGGCTATTTCCCACAAAGCAGAGGTTATTATCTTTGATGAGCCGTCAGCAGCACTGACAGAGAAAGAGATTGCAGACTTATTCGAGATTATCCGTGATCTTCGTAAGAAAGGTCTTGGAATCGTTTATATTTCCCACCGTATGGATGAGATCAAAACGATCACTGACAGAGTAACAGTCATGCGAGATGGTGGTTATGTAGGAACGCTGATCACAGCAGACAGTACAAAAGAAGACATCATCAACATGATGGTTGGACGTGTCATTTATGAAGATCCTAAGGAACACAGCATGGTTGCACCGGATGCACCTGTTGTTCTTAAGGTAGAGAACCTGAATGCAGGTAAGATGGTTCAGAATGTAAGCTTTGAACTTCGCAAAGGTGAGATTCTTGGTTTCTCAGGACTGATGGGAGCCGGACGTACTGAGACAGCAAGAGCACTGTTTGGTGCTGACCCGAAACAGAGTGGAAAGATCTCTATAAGGGGAAAAGACGGACAGCTTCGCGAGGTAACTATCAACAGTCCTCAGGATGCAGTTAAATATGGTATTGGTTATCTGTCAGAGGACAGAAGAAGATATGGTTGTGTCGTACAGAAATCTGTAACAGAGAATACTACGCTGGCAACCATGGAAGAATTTACCAGTGGTATCTTCATTAATAAATCAAAAGAAAAAGAGGTTTCAGAGAAATACGTTAAAGAGCTGGCAACCAAAACTCCAAACTGCGAGCAGCTGGTAGTCAATCTTTCCGGTGGTAACCAGCAGAAGGTCGTTATCGCAAAATGGCTGACACGAGACAGTGAGATCCTTATTTTCGATGAGCCGACCAGAGGTATTGATGTTGGTGCCAAGAATGAAATTTACAAGTTAATGAACAGACTGGCTGCAGAAGGTAAATCTATTATCATGATTTCTTCTGAAATGACAGAAGTTCTCCGTATGAGTGACCGTATTATCGTTATGTGTGAAGGTAAGATTACAGGAAATATTGATATTTCCGAAGCTACACAGGAACACATTATGAATCATGCAACACGGAACATCAATTAAGGAGGAAAGTCATGACTAAGAAGAAAAAAAGTATTTTAAGTGATCAGAGATTTATTGTATTACTGGTTATTATTGTACTGTTTGCAATTTTCTCCTTTAAGAGCAGGGAGTTCAGACAGTATACCACAATCCTGAGTATGCTGGATTTCTCATATTATGATCTTCTGATGGCAATCGGTGTTACATTCCCTCTTATTACAGGAGGTGTAGACCTGTCAATCGGAACAGGTATGGTATGTTACGCATTGATCGCAGGATCTCTGGTAAGAAATAATAATCTTCCGGTTGTACTTGCAATGTTACTTTGCATTGTACTTGGAATTATTGTAGGAGCAGCAAATGGTGTGCTGATCGGTATTATGAACCTGCCGCCATTCCTTGCAACACTTTGTACATGTATGATTACCCGAGGTGCAGGATCCCTGTGCAGTGCCACTCCCTGGCCGGGACTTACACAGGAGGGCGGATGGTTCCATTCAATCTTTAAGATTACAGTTGGAACAGGAAGAAGTGCTTCCCGTTATCCTATCGGTTTCTTATGGATGATCATTCTGGTCCTTGTAATGGAATATGTTCTGAATCATACAAAATTCGGTCGTTATACGATCGCGATCGGTTCCAATAAAGAAGCAGCAGCTCTTTCGGGAATCAACGTTAAATTCTATCATGTTATGGTATATGTAGTATGCGGACTCTTCACAGGTCTTGCAGCTATCGCATATGCGGCAGTTACACCAACTGTACAGCCTGGTACCGGTGCAGGACTTGAAATGGATGCCATCGGTGGAGTATTCGTAGGTGGTGTTGCAGCAACAGGTGGTTATGGATCAGTAATCGGTACTTTAGCCGGTATCTTCGTTATCATGCTTCTGAAAACCGGTCTTCCATATATCGGACTTCAGGCAAACTGGCAGCAGATTATTACAGGTGCAGTTCTTATCATTGCAGTACTGATCGATATCATGAAAGAAAAGAAAGCAGCAGCAAAATAATTTTCAAAACTGAATAAAGAAAAATGCATCTTACGACAGATGCAAAACAGCAGGATATGAAACAACGGAGGGCTTCCAGGGGATGTTCGGCGACAGTATTGTCATATGTGTATTTTGGGGAAGGCGGAACGAGAGAGGAAGCCTCCGGGGTATCATTTATAAAAAAAACTATATTAAAAATGTATATTTAAAAGGAGGAAATTTTAAATGAAAGCAAAAAAAGTGATCGCATTAGTTATGTGTGCAGCAATGGTAGCAGGAATGTCCGCATCAAGCGTTATGGCAGCCGATATGCCGGAACAGTTCAAAGATCTGAAAGCTAATGAAGCTTATGATTTCCCGATGATGGTTAAATCTTTCCAGTCTACATACTGGGATGCAGCTCAGGAAGGTATGAAGAAAGCTGCTGATGAACTTGGTGTTACATACAAAGCACAGGGACCAAACAGTGAATCTGATATCGCTGACCAGGTTAACATGATCAACACAGCAATCGCTGCAAAGCCGGCCGGATTAGGTCTTGCTGCATGTGATACATCTTCTGTTCTTGATGCACTTCAGGAATGTGCTGACAAAGGAATCCCGGTAGTAACATTTGATACAGGTATCGCTGATGCTCCGGAAGGATCTGTAGTATGTGAAGTTTGTACAGATAACACACAGGCTGGTTCTGTTGCAGCTGAAAACATGTATAATTCAATCAAAGATGTTATAGCTAATGCAGATGGACAGGTTATCATCGGTGAAGTTAACCAGGATGCCACAGGTCAGAACATCCAGCAGCGTGGTGGCGGATTCATTGACAAAATGATCGAACTTATTCAGGCTGACGGAAAAACAGTTGCAGTTAAAGGTAACGAGTTCTATGTAAACGCAGCTAAAGGTGCAGATGCAAAAGAAGCAGACGCAGACGTTGTTATCCAGGTCGCTGTTCCTGCACAGACAACTGTAGAGCTTTGCTCAACAGAGGCTCAGGCAATCCTTTCTCAGGAAAACTGCATCGCTATCTTCGGTTCCAACCAGACAGCAGCAGAAGGTGTTCTTGCAGCTAATGCTAACCTGAACGTTCTTGGTTCTGACGCAGGAGCAGGCGATGTTATCGGTGTTGGTTTCGATGCTGGTTCTATCATTAAAGCCGCTGTACAGGATGGAACATTCATCGGTGCTGTTACACAGTCTCCTCTGATGATGGGTTACTATGCAATCTACGCTCTGACAGCAGCAGCTAACGGACAGGAACTTGAAGATGTTCCTACAGATGGATACTGGTATGATTCCACAAATATGGACAGCGAAGAAATCGCTCCTAACCTTTATGACTAATCGATAAGTAAATATCGAGAGGAAATGAATCCTTAGAATTAAGTATTAATTATTAATACAAATACAGACGCCGCACTGCCGTATGGCAAGTGCGGCGTTGTTGTTCAAACAATAAAACAATGATTGGAAATGATGATTTTATTAAGTTGTAAAGATACTTATTTCGACGATAGATTTCAAAATAGCAAATAAGGACACTTTTTCAGACAAACAAGGTTCTTATTTTGGGGAGTAAGTTGAGATAAAATAAAATCATCAGATATGAAGAGCGTATAAATTCATATATTGAGGAGGTTTTGCAATGGCAGCATATTATTTAGCAGTAGATATCGGAGCATCCAGCGGACGTCACATCATTGGACATATGGAAAACGGAAAAATGGTTCTGGAAGAAATTTATCGTTTTGAGAATGGAATGGTAAAGAAAGACGGAGAACTCTGCTGGGAATTTGACCGTCTTTTCAAAGAGGTAGTAAATGGTCTGAAGAAATGTAAAGAAATCGGCAAGATTCCGGTAAGTATGGGCGTGGACACATGGGGCGTTGACTTCGTACTTCTGGACAAAAATGACAATGTTCTTGGAAATACAGTAGGATATCGTGACCACCGTACAGAGGGAATGGATAAAGAAGTTTATAAGGCAATTTCCCTGAAAGATCTCTATGCAAGAACAGGTATCCAGAAAGCTGATTATAATACGATCTATCAGCTGATGGCAGTGAAAAAGAAACATCCGGAATATCTGGAACAGGCGGAGACACTTCTTCATGTGCCGGATTATTTCCATTTCCTTCTTACAGGACAGAAAACCTGTGAGTACACAGAAGCTACGACAGGACAGCTTGTAAGCCCGATCACTAAGGACTGGGATTATGAACTGATCGATATGCTCGGTTATCCGAGAAAAATGTTCCAGAAGCTGATTATGCCCGGAACAGGCATCGGACATCTGTCAGATAAGATCAGGGAAGAAGTGGGCTTTGATCTGGAAGTGGTTGCACCTGCAACACATGATACAGGATCCGCTGTACTGGCAGTTCCTGCAAATGATGATGACTTTATTTACATCAGTTCAGGAACATGGTCACTGATGGGAATTGAGAGAAAAGAAGCTGACTGCTCTGAGAAGAGCTGTGAGATGAACTTCACAAATGAAGGCGGTTATGCAGGCCGTTTCCGTTACCTGAAGAATATCATGGGACTCTGGATGATCCAGTCTGTGCGTCATGAAGTAAATGATGCATACAGCTTTGCAGAAATCTGCGCAATGGCAGAGGAAGCAAAGGATTTCCCGTCAAGAGTAGACGCAAATGATGAGTGTTTCCTTTCTCCTGACAATATGACAGAGGAAGTTAAGGATTACTGCCGCAGAACAGGACAGAAGGTTCCGGAAACTCTGGGAGAGATTGCAACAGTTATCTACACAAGTCTTGCGGAATGCTATGCAAAGACAGCAAAAGAGCTGGAAGAGATGACCGGCAGGACTTACAGCCGTATTCATATCGTGGGCGGCGGTTCCAACGCAGGATATCTCAATGAGCTGACTGCAAAGGCAACAAAGAAAGAAATCCATGCAGGTCCAGGAGAGGCAACTGCAATCGGAAATATCACAGCACAGATGCTGAAAGCAGAAGAGTTTAAAACCATTGAAGAGGCTCGT
Source organism: Blautia sp. ZXY-1-B12 (assembly GCF_056339915.1). NCBI lineage: Bacteria > Bacillati > Bacillota > Clostridia > Lachnospirales > Lachnospiraceae > Blautia > Blautia sp. ZXY-1-B12. The sequence goes on from NZ_JBWJVP010000237.1 coordinate 26,356, forward strand.
ACTATCATTCATGAATCCTTTGGTGTAAAAGTTTATAAATAATAAAAGGGGAACAGGGTATTGGCTCTGTTCCTTTTGTGTTACTGTTCACTCCGTTCACACAGTAACGAAACAGGGACTGTTACGAGTCAACGGCAAGGGAATATGTTGACTATCATGGGGTTTCAAAGTATAATGATGGCTGGTGAATTGAGCGGAAATACAGGGTGATTCATCAGAGGTAAGTGATTGATTTTAATAGATAAAGGCAGGTTATATATGAATACAATTAGTGTGGAAGAGCTGGAGAAGATTGATTCTTCTAAGATTACGATCGTGGATGTGCGGCCGGCGGATCAGTACAGCAGGGGATCTTTTCCGGGGGCAGTGAATATTCCGCTGGATGAGTTTGAGGAAAGAATGGAGTCTGTGGACAGGGAGAAGATGGTGTATGTTCTCTGTCATACGGGGGACAGAAGCCGGGACTGTGTGGAGAAGCTGAGTGATGAGCGGTACGGCTGTCGTAG
>NZ_JBWJVP010000238.1:0-12805 GCF_056339915.1 Blautia sp. ZXY-1-B12
CCTGATCTAAATTAAGCACCATGAGAAAACGATCATGAAAACTGTAACCATAATCAGCCCACTGGCATCTAAGCTCTACATGTATACCATAATGATTACTCCTTTTCTCCATAATTTCCTGCTGCTGTTCTATCCAATCACATACACTCATTTTACTTTTTTCGGCAATTTCACCAGATGTAATTGCATATAACGTTACATTCATACTTTTCGTAAAATACCAAGTATGTAAAATATCCTCAACTGTCGGATAAGGATCCCACAGATACACCTTCCCTGTTTGTGCACGATTCATCAATGCAATCACATCTTTCAAAGCTTTCTGCGGTTCTGAATCTCTTCCATACCGTCTAAACTCAGCTCTGGCATATAACTCATCAACTCGTCTGCTATACTGACGCTTATGTATATGACTATCTCGCGTCCGAATAACAGGTTGTTCTATAATATTAACATTCTCCGCTGATATGGGTTCAATAATGTCAACAACCTGTCCTGTTTCATCATAAATGATACGCTGTTCTCCATACTGTGCACCCATCTGCAGCACATACGTCATTCTTCTTATAAAGCTTGTTTCCTGACGCGACAAAATCAATTGCCGTTTTACATCAATTATCGTTGTCCTGCAAAATCGGGAAGCATCACCAACTTCAAATGTAGTATTACATCCTTCCTGTTTAAATGTCCTGGTACCAAATGAAATAATCGAATCATCAAAAACGCCTTCTGACAATACCAGAAATTGATCATCTGACTCACATTCTTTATCAAATGACACATCATACGTTAACTGTCTCTCCATATCATCTTTTTTATAAGAAACCCTTACATTCGTTGACGGAAATTGAAACACAAAATTCCCAATACGATCTGATACAGAAAACAAATCAATTGGAATTGCATCGAATATTGTATCTGTCATCTTTCTGAACTGCACTGTGTTCAACACATTTACAATCTTTTTATCACAGTCAAAAAATTCCAAAATATAACTTCCATTAATAAAATTATTTTTTAATACTTTGTTTAAAAGCATCTCTTTTGTACTGTCCTGCTGAATAAAAACTTTCGATACCCCTTCCAGATATCCTGTTTCTAACCTTCCGTCTCCGATGTCTACTTCCTTCTTATCTCTACTGTTGCATAACAATTCAAAAATACTTCGAACTTCTGATACATCCAGCACCTTTCTCTGTATTCCTAATGAATATGTATCAGTAATACTTTTAAGCTTTTTTAAAAGTCTCTCCGAGCTCTTTTCTACGTTCGGTCTTGTTTCAAATACAAAAATTGTATATACATTATCCGGCATTTCCTTTTCTCTTTGGCATAGATATATCGAAACCATTTCACAACAATTATAACTACCAAGGCTCTTACAGGAAATCAATTCATCAAATTCATGCAACAAATATTCTGTCGGTAGTTTTTCGTTCACTCTTTCTCTATACATATTTTTCTCCGATTAAATAGTACATTTTCTGTATTATGTATGCGATATTGTTTAATTACCTAAATCTTATTATATTATAATTTCCACCTGTCGGACTGCATGCTCTTTGCTGGACGCACGGTCTGACCTCAATGTCCTTGACAAAAGCACAATATGCTGAGACTATCTTTAGAATGGCAAAAACTAAAACCTGGACTTCATAGGATGCAGACTCCAATTCCGATTGAAACGAGCACCCTTTCGAGCATCACCAGTCGTCGAAAATTTAAGTCCCCGGAGTTTTCAAAATAACCACCCATTTCTATAATTTATATTCTTTATATAGTTGTTCACGATACACCTCGTCCTCAGATGCTTTCTCAGCATCTGAATAACGTTTATTCTTTAATAGAATATTTATAAGTGCTCCTAATCGATTTTCACCCTTTTTTTCACCTTTTTTTTCGCCCTTTTTTATTCCATTTTCCTCTGCATAAGAAATCATACTTAACATATCAGACACCTCCTTCTGACGAACTTGATTATCCGAATCTGGAATATATGATAATACTTTTTTCTGGTTTCCGGAAAATAATCCATATAAGAAGATCCAAAAGTCCCTTTTCTTCCTGTCCTTCTCCACCGAGCCGTACTATTATAATCTCCAAAAGATCTGATTCCCAGGAATCAATTCGGAACTCTTTGTCTTTGATTCCCTCATTTTTGTAATTCTGCATCTTATAATATGATATGGTATTTTCCAGTTTCCTGGGAATATTATCGAGGCAGATCCAGATACTGTACACTTTTTCTAAATGACCATATCCTTTTCCATTTTCCCCTATCTTATCTAATTGTGCAGACAATTTACGGCAGCCATAATATATACTTCTTTTTACAACCGGATAACCCGGTGTGTAATTTTGCTGTATCTAAAAATCAATATGAAGATTTACCAGAAGCTTTCCTTCTGCTTTTGGATTTAAAGAACGGAACAGAATATCAAATGCTGCTGGTGCTTCATCTGTCGTATGAAATTCTGTATCCTCTCCACGTATGGTTTTTGCCATATCCTCTTCTACCAACGCGGTTCCTATCTGAATCGTATCACCTTCTATACAATTCATAATTTCTTCCAGGGAGCAGTCTCTATATTCTTCTACAGTATATTTTAGAATATTACTCATAATTGGTTTATATGAAAAAATATTCTTTGCTGACTGATCTTTCGTTTCTTTTCCATCTATCGTCTTTAGTGTTACAGAAATACTGTCTTTCACATCCATAAGTCTCTCCCTTGACCAGCTTTTATTTGTAATTTAAGTATATATCTTTTGAGGGAACATAGCAACTACAGAATTCTACTTATTCATTCCACGTATCCCTTCTTAACTCAAAACATCTATACGATAGCCCCATATTCTTCTGACAGCTCCTCATTGTCTTTAAATGAGCTAAAAACAAGTCAAGCATCAGCATATCCGGAGATTCTTCTCTTGGATATATCTGATGCTCTCTTTTTCTTTTCGGAATTTCGGGCTTACTTTCGTTTCTACGGTAGCTTCTCGGAACCCTTGATTTTACTGCTTTCCTAGAGCTATTTTTACAAGTAATTAACTGAATTTTCTGTAAATTACCATTTTTACCCTTTTTTTGTGCTCGTCTAAAAATCCTTCAGCTCATTGTGAACTTCCAGTTTTTTTCCGCCTAAATCAAGTGTCGCTATATCTGCGACTCAAAACAATTCTATTTTTCCGTCTTTTCTCCATCTGATCCTGCATTTAAAAAGTTCATGATCTCCTCATATGACCGCCCACTTTTTACAACTGCTGACAGGATCTCTTCTTTTCTTATGGCATCCCGCTTGTCTAACAGTTCTTTCAGATTTGCTGTTGCCTGATCATACTTTTTCTTCGCTGCGATCACATCAGCCTCTGCTTTTTCAATCTTTTCTTCCAATGCTTCCTTACTTGTTTTTCTTGTTCTTGCCATCTTTATTTTCCTTCCTTATTCTGCTTCTTTCAGTTCCTTACTCAGTTCTGACGCAAAGTATTTTATACTATTCGCATCCAGTCCAAAGGCTTTCAATATTACTTTCTGGTTCGCTGTTACTGCGTGATCCAGACGGTATATATTGTCTAACTGACGTACCATTTCTATTTTTTCCAGCTCTTTTATTGCCGCCGGTACAGTCATATAGTTCAGTTTCTTATCCAGTTTTTTCATTTCTTCTTTTAGTTTTATATACATCTTGCAGCGCACTATCATGGCTACAAATTCAACAAATATCTTCGCTCTTGCTGATTCTTCTGAATACACCCGGATGCTCTTATTCCCCAGATATGATTTGTCTCCGCGGAATAGTTTCTCCGATACATCCCTGCTCTTATACAGTTCGATTGCTTCCTTCGCACTCATCTTTTCCGATGTAACGATACAAAAATATCCTGCCAGATCCAGTTCTCTTTCTACCACACTGCACCGTTCTTCTGGTAGTATAAAAGCCTGGCTCTTTTCATCATAATAAAGGTTAAAATACTTCTCAAATCCAGGACCGAATTCCTTTACTTTATTCTGGTACTTTTTCAGATACTGCGTCATCTGGTTGATCCGATTTTCAATCTCTATCCGTTCTGCGCTTTCTTTGGAAATACTATGATACAGATGAAAATAACGCTCTTTTTTATCACTTGCATACAGTTTGTGCCGTATTGTCTTTCCGTAAACTCCATATTCATAGATATTGTTTACCCGCTTATTTTCGAATGTCCCTTTATTTTCCAGGATCAGTTCATTCACAAGGGCAGACATCCCTTTCACCATGATAACAAAACTATACCCACATTTATCCATATATTGTATATTCTCGCAGCTGAAATATCCCCTGTCCAGAATGAATCCGATCTTCTTATAACCATATCCGGATGCTTTATCCAGCATGAACTGAAGCTGGGAGATATCATTCAGACTTCCTGGATATTTTTCATAAAATAATGGTTCCTGATTATGAGTATCATACGCAACTGCATAATTAAATACCAGCTCTCCCATATCTACTTTCGGATGCCCAAATTCAACCATTTTTATATCCCCGGCCTGACAGTTTTTATTCGTTGAATCATAAGAAATATAAATCTTTTCATGGTAATTCCGTGACTCATTCCATGTATTCAGAAATCCTGTACTCTGATCATCTGTTACTGAATTCAGGAAATCTAATACGGTTGAATCACTGTATTGTTTCATCTTTTCCGTAAAAAGTGGATGGTTGTATGTATAATCCGGATAGTACTGCGCTGCATTGTTTTCCGCTGTAATCAGAATAAACAGCCAGCTTAAAAACAGCCCCAGTACATCACGTCGCAATCCAAAATACTTTCCAAGGATATCGTTCAAGCTGCATTCTTCTATGATCTTACGCAGTACAAAGTATGCTCCTCCCCTGAGACAGCTGCTTCTGGAAGTCCTGTTTTTGCTTTCCGGAAGCTCTGCATCGGGAAATATTTCAGGAAATTTTGATTCGGTTTCATGAGTTCCGGATCCGTATCTGACAGTTTTCCGATCGTTACTCTTTTGGGAAAAGTATACTTCCGGGATGGATCATAAACCCGGTCATACTCATACTCTATATATACAACATTTGACTTTTTTCTCCGTGTGATCTTGCCTTTTACGGTTGGTACTTTCACTAAAAAATCCAGATACATAGCGCCCTCCTTTTAGGCGGTTATCCGCCTAAATTAGGTAGTGCTATATTTCCCGGCTGTCTGCAATGGAAAAGCGCAGAAACCCGGGATTTTTTATGATTTTATTTTTGTTCTTTTTTCTTTAGGCGGAAAAATTACTGGAAGTTCACATTCAATGCTGTGATTATTGATGGGGCTTTCTCCCTTTACTGGACGCACGTCTGATCTCAATGTGCTGACTTTAAATAATATTGTCACAGTGATATTTCGCTCTCACACTGGCTGTAAAGCCAACCGGGATCGTAGACTTGATAACCATTACCTCATCCAGATTATACTGAATCCTTGTCATATAATTTCTTTAACGCATCCTTTCTCATCATAATAATTCAGATTGGTTCCTGGAAAAGCCTCTATGAGTGCTAGTCGTATTTCCGGTTCGTCGCAAAACACTTCCATCCATATCGAAAAAAATCCATCTCCCAATGCCGTCATAATAATCTGATTTTTCATATCATTCTGATATTCTTTTGACAGGTCTTTCATATGATTCCAGTGTTCCAGCGAGTTTAATGCTTTTTGATAAGCTGTATTTCTTTGTCCAAATCGTCTATCTCTATCTTTTCCCATAGGAAGATTGCCTAAACCTACAAGGTTATATGTATTACGTGCTCTTTTCAGGTAATCCCCTGTTGAATCCAGTTTTATCAATAACTCTTCATTCACCTTTGGGATACCATTAATGTACGAATATGCGATAGCAGTATTATCTTCATCTGGCCACAAATAGTTTTTTTTATTTTCCGGCATTGTCTGTGCCTTTTTTCGTGTATTACAATATTTACATCCCAGGTTAAGATTATTCCAGTCTGTTAAATCTCCACCTTTGGATTTTGAAACCACATGTTCTACCTCAGGAACATGTGGTATAGAAAATTCACAATAAGAACAATACATTCCTATCCGTCTCTCTAAATATGGCAATGCGTCCTTATATTCATTTATTTTTTTATATGGAGACTCCCCCTTATTTATTGGTCTCATTCTTTTTCACTTTCCATTTCTGTTCCAGATACTGCTGATGTACCCACGCCATATAAGCAGGATTTTCGCTGTATTCAGCCTCCAGTTCCGCCAGTCTTTTTCCCAGCCTGTCTATGTCTTCCTGCGATTTTGCCTGTGTAAGTGCTTCAAAATACAGCTTTGAAGCTTCATATATTTTTCTCTTTTTTTCACTATATTGAGGTAACACAACCCCCATAATATCCTCCGAAATATCTTCAATACTCTCTCCTGAATATTCAGATTCCAGAGGCTGGTCTAATGTGATCAGCTCACCCTCTTCAAGTGATTGAATAATAAAAGGCGAATGTGTTGCACAGATAAACTGAATTTTAGGAAACAGTTGTTTTAAAATCCCAATAATTCTTTTCTGCCAGGTTGGATGCAAACTTAAATCAATTTCATCAATAAGAACAATACCCGGTGTTTCCTGTAAGGCTTTCTCCTTCAAATATGGATTTAATATACACATTCTTGCTGCAATATCCAAGATTATCTTGATAACGTTTCTATAACCGTCACTCAACATCTGAAATGGAAGAACGGTTCCTTCAGATGTTCTAAGTGCAATAATATCATCCTCATATTTTGTAGAAAATATAATTTTTTCACCTGATTTTAACTCATCTCTAAACGCCTCATTAACCGCCCACAAAATGACCTCATAAGCCGGGAAAATTTTTCCATCATTTTCTTCAACTGCAACAGCTTTAAGCGTATCTATATATCGAAATGCAATATCCAATCCATGCTGCGCATCAAGGCAGTGGCTATATGCGTCTGTTCTGCTCAATACGCCTGTCTTTACTGTTCTTTTATTTCCATCTTTCCAAAGTCGTGCTGAACTAAGGTATAATACCAGTGGCAGAATAACATCTTCATCAGAGTGATCTGCATTTGCGATTTTGCTTTCCCATTCAATTACAGTCTGCTGCATTGGATTTTTTCCACCAAACTTAGTTCTGCCATCCTGTTTCAAAAGAACACGCTGAAAACCAATAGACTCATAATCAATATTCCATGCAGCCTTACAACTAACCTTGCAAGGATACTGTGGGATTGCACCAGCAGTAAGAATTCTGCTATCATCTGAAATCTGAGTCTTTCGTCTTGCATCAGTTGATTTGATATTAAACACAAACCTGGAAGGTACATATGTCTTAAACGCTGCAAGATATGCCCCCAGCACGACATTAGCCGCTTCCAGTACTGTTGTTTTACCAGAGCCATTCTTTCCTGCAAAAACATTCATTCTTGAATTTAACACAAATTTCTTATCTTCAAACTGCCTGTAATTAAAAAGTTCTATTTCCTGGATATTAAATTCACACATACAATATGCCGCCTTCCTGAACACTAGTGAATCTGGAAATTTCAATAAATCCACTAATAAAAATCCGCTATATATTGTCTTTAGTATAACGGATTACTATGAAAAATACAATTTAAAGTTTTATTATAGAAATTTTAAAAGCAGAACTGAGAGACCAGTAGCAAACATTTAGGTTACTTACAATTGTTTATTTCATTGGGTCAGACCCCAATGTGGTGCTAAAAACGGACGGCCGTTATGCTCCGCAGAGCGGCCGTTCTAAAACGCATTTGCGACCGCCGGAGGGCGCAAAATGCAGCTCACCTTGAAAAGGCATCAAGATTAAATTAATTATCCGCATAAATTACAGATATTGTTGGACTATCCTATAAATATTATCCAATTTATCATCATTTCTGAACTCATTAATACTATTAATATCAAACAAATTATGAAAATCATCCATTTCACCAATATATATTGGAATGTTATAATTAAAGTACTTGGAATCCAGTCTAAACTGGGATTGACTTCCCGTAATATCAATAATTGTACATCCCCTCAGAATAGAATCAAGATCACAGTAAGGATATATATTTATTTCTTTATTATAGCCATATCCTTCTAAAATCCTATTCATTTTATTTACTTCTTCATAATCTGTGGCTTCTTCAGCTCTTTGTATATTTTTCTGCAAAATAGAATCATCTAGCACAAGCCAAGCATGAGTTGTATTTGAATCACTTCCACTAACAACCTTTGTATAAATGCCTTGCTCCCCTAAAAACCTTGCCAAAATATCTGAAGCTTGTCCGCAACAGGCCTCCGGGAATTGATTAAATGGCCATTTACAAAATCTATTTTTTTTATGCGCTTGTTCTATTGCATCTCGATATGATTTTACCAAGTAATATAATTCACTTTCAATCATTATAATCCACCTTTCTTATCATCAACCAATTAAATATTCATTCCACCCCATAAACGTATAAATACAACATTTTATTGTTAAAATAACATCTCACCAGATATGATACATAGCGAAACTATTATTCCATATAAATATTTTTTTAATCCCAATTATATATTGTGCATGATATGGTAAATTGCCCCCGGATACCAGTCCCTTAATTTTCTTGCGATCTTTCTCCCTCCATTTTGCTTCGCTATTTTTAATAATAGTATCATCTATGATTATCCCAAATAAAAATCTGTCAGTCATCACAGATTTTTATTTCAATATGTTTTCCAAGTGCATTCGCATATTTCTCCAGTACAACCAGCGTTGGTACCCTGCCACCGCTCTCAAACCGGGCCATATTCGACGGTTTTATCCCTGTAATATCCGCTATTTCCTGCTGCGTCATTTTCTGGCGGTGTCTCTCCTCCACTAACTGCCGGATTGTTTCCGAAGATCTGCTCAACACCTTTTCCTGGATCTTCTCTGTATATACTTCCAGCCTCTTTTCCTTGGCTTCCTTTTCTGTCAGGTATTCTTTCATGTTCTCCTGCATTTGTTTATCTCCATTCCATCTCTGATAACTCATTTACGAGATTTTATCACTCATGATAAGTTTTTGCAAGATATTTCATGTTTCTTTTACAGAACTTTTAGCTCTGATTCATTTCTTTTATTTGGATTTCATGGGGTCTGACCCCAATGTGGTCTTTTAGAGCAACGTTAGTAGCCTATGCTCTCGTTTTCCTTTATAACTTCTGAAACTGCATGTCACACAGTCAGATGAAACACCGACACAGGTCATAAAGGACAGCAGCCATCCAAACAGCAAATGTTACATGTGGGTGCATCGTTCCGGCGAGTTTTATCAGGAGCGCCCTGTCGTGATATACGAATACCAGAAAGACCGGGATCATCAAAAGCCACTGGAATTCTACAGGGATTATAAAGGGATCCTTGTCACGGATGGGTTACAGCAGTATCATCTGGTAGATAAAAAACTGCCGGATGTGACCAATGCAAACTGCTGGGCACATGCCAGACGTGATTTTGCGGATGCGGTAAAGGCGATGGATAAAAAGGATCCCTCTGCTGGGCACAGTTCGGTCGCATATACAGCACTGCAGAAAATCGGGGGATTCTATACTGCAGATACCGAGCTGAAAAAGCTCTCATCTGAATAACGTCTTCAAAAACGGCAGGAGATCATCCAGCCGATGGTTGAGGATTTCTTTGCGTGGGTGAAAGAACAGCTTTCTCAGTGTACGGTCCCGCCAAAATCAAAAACAGGCCAGGGACTGGCAGTATCTGGTCAATCAGGAACTTTACCTGAAAGTGTTTTTGACAGACGGAGATGTACCAATCGATAACTCAGCTTCTGAACGTTCCATCCGTACTTTCTGTATCGGAAAGAAAAACTGGATGTTCCATAACACGGCAAATGGAGCCTCTGCAAATGCTATGGTGTACAGTATTTCTGAAACCGCTAAACTGAATAGCCTGCGTCCATACTATTATTTTCGGCATATCCTCACAGAACTGCCGAAACGCTGCGATGTGAATGGAAAGATAAATCCGGCAGAACTGGATGATCTGATGCCCTGGTCGGAAGAACTTCCGGATGAATGCAGAAAATCGCGCCGCTGATGAGGTGGCGTTATATTATAGATGGGCGGATGATTTGACGTTTACCTTCTAACCCCAAAGAACTTTTGCTATAAACATAGCCCCCAAGTAAAGCCCCATTTACGAAAGCCAGCATCGCTCCCGCCAATGCCCTTTCAGACATGACTAATGGAATGATATATAGTTATCCGTTATCCAAATTGAAGTAATTTATATCAAATTATCCATTATAAATAAAATGTTGCTGATCGAATAATCCGGTGTCCGTGTCCCTGATTTCTCAGTTTGTCACTAATCAGATTTGCTCCCATCCGGATGTTCCAGATTAAAGATCTCATTACAGGTCATGATCGTGTAAAAATGTAAATTTATAGTAGACATGCTTTACGAAAAATCTTATAATATCTCCATAGGCAGATTCCAACATTTCAGTTTCAGGCTAGATTGGGATGGTTAGGCGGTTGAGTCATGTCAGAACAGCGATGTTCTGTTTATATAAATATCCTCATGACTTCATGACGGAAATACCCAAGAAGGAGGATATACACATGACAGTATCTTTTGTTATTTTTACTATAGTTTACGGAACTGTTAGTAGTATTCTTGGTACTTACATAGTTCGTATTCTTGATAAGAAATGCAAAAACGACCGCCATAGCTCAGATAGCGATCGTTAATGCGTTGAATATTTAATTTATTTAGCCTTAACCTTCCAAAGTTTGGCTCAACCGTCTAACGGAATCTGTCTTTTTATATACCAAGCTAACAACAGACATTTCTATCGCCTACTTAAATGAATATAATTCAAATACCAAATTAAAAAACTGGTTATAAGGTTATAAATAATAATCTTTTTAAAAATTATTCTTCAAAATAATCGATAAATAAAGCAATTGTTTTTTATGAAAAATATGGTTATATGGTTCTGTATATAATTACTATACCACATTTTTTTTATTATTCAAGTCAAAGTTATATTTTTCCTTATACAACAATTATCTTAGGTTAGCGTAAGTATATTCAATGTAAGTCACATAAGTTCATATATTGTCTTCCACCCACCGGACTATATACCCTTTGCTGGACGCACGATCAGACCCCAATGTGCGCATGTTTTTCAGATGCTATTACACTTTTTCAATTATGCACTGATGCTTTTTACTTTTCTTGTCATAATTAATTCTCACAAGCAAAATATCACCGGTATAATCTGAAATCGAGGATGGGTATTTTCTGTCTTTAATCTGCTGTATTGCCGTCTGTACTTTCTGGTTCCACTTCAGTTCAACAACCAATGCAGGATAAGCACTTTTATATTCAGGCTTAGGGATAAAAATAAAATCTGCAAATCCGCGTCCTGTAGGAAATTCACGAACCGGTTTAAAATAATACTGCATAGTTCCCAGATAGGCAATGGCTAATACGCTGCTTAATGAATTTTCATCATGATACCTGATGACAGAAGCGTATTCATTATGAATTTTCTCAATTTGTGCAGCAACTGTTTCGTTATCCATATCCAGCGTTGCATCAAGTAAAGTCTCTGATTCCTGTTGGAACATAAGCATTTCATTCCATGACTTACTTTTTACAGCATTAGTCAGTTCCTGACGGATTTCTTCATTGGGAACAAAAGCAATTTTTTCTGTCTGATCATATCCAAGATATCCCAAATGGATCATATAAGTCAGTACATCATCCTTACTTTGAATATTAACAGTGTCATTTTTGAATGTTGCTGTATTAACTTTGACAGATGAGCCGGAAAGCATTTCAATGATTGCTGTTTTCAAGCCATCATAATTCATGTTGATAAAAGGCACAATCGCTTCATAAGAGGCTGTTTCCGACCAGTAACTCTTATATTCTCCTTTCAGCATTACGCTGACAACAGCTCTGGGATTATAAACCTGGTAATCTTTCAGCAGATATCCATCATACCATTTCTTTACCTTATCAAAATCCTGATGGTACTTATCTGACAACTTTTGTACTTCAGCTTCCGTAAATCCGATATACTGCGCCAGAATACTTGGACTTACCATGGTAAATTCATCAAAATTGTTTAAGGCAGACTGAGTTTTTTCCTTTTTAATTGGCAAAATACCTGTAAGATATGCAAGCTGAATATATTTTGTAGGCTCTGTCCCTTTGAAAATACCACGTAAGAAGCGGATATACTCATTCTTGATATCCTCTTTTGCAGCTTCATCGCGAATCAGAACATCCCATTCATCAATAATCACAATAAACTTTCTGCCAGTTACAGTATTGATCCGTGCCAGTGTCTCTGCCAGGGAATGATTTTCTGCCGGAAGTACATCAGGATAATATTCTCTTAATTCTAAAATTGTCTTTTCTGAAATATAAGAAACAACTTTCTCAGGACCATTGGCAGGCCCCATGCACCATTGAATATCCCAATGAATCACATCATACTGATTCAGATGTTTTCTAAAATCTTCTGCCTGACTGATTTTCAGTCTGGAAAACATTTCTTCTGAATCGCATCCTTTGCTGTAATACGCTGTAAGCATATTTGCAGTAACAGATTTTCCAAATCTTCTTGGACGACTATTGCATATAAAAGCATCTGTTGACCCCAGAACACTGTTTGTATAATTGAGGATTCCACTTTTATCAACATAGATCTTTGCATTCAAAGCTGCCTGAAATGCCAGATTATCAGGGTTAACGAACATTCCCATATTGACACACATCCATTT
>NZ_JBWJVP010000239.1:0-22715 GCF_056339915.1 Blautia sp. ZXY-1-B12
ACAGAGTCCGCCGTCAAGTACCTGAGTTACAGGAGCTTTTAATACTTCCTGATTCTCAAATGCTTCTTCGAGACGTTTGTTGCCTTTCTCTGCTGCCAGTCTCTTGTAAGTAAGAGTAACCTGACCTTCTCCATCGTTTACTTTGAGAACTTTTGCTTCCATTGTGTCTCCAACGTGAACAGCATCTGTGAGTACAAGGCTTGCATCGTTAGAGTATTCGTTCTTTGTGATAATACCGTCTGCTTTATAACCGATATTCAGAATAATCTCATCTTCTTTTACATCGATGACAGTACCCTGTACAATCTCTCCATTTCTGATAGTCTTTACGGAATCTTCCAGCATTTGTTCAAAACTTAATTCTGACATGTTCTTGAACCTCCTCAATAATTTTGTTTGGGGTGGAAGCCCCTGCTGTAATACCTACATAACTACTGCATTGGAACATTTCAGAATCCAAGTCTACAGGTGTTTGTATATAGTAAGTATTTCCACATTCCTTTTTACATATTTCAAACAGCTTTTGAGTATTGGAACTATGCCGGCCACCTACGACCAACATAGTGTCTACCTCTCCGGCTATGTTTTTTGCTTCTCTCTGCCGTTCTTCGGTAGCATTACAAATAGTGTTTAAAATATTGAGAATATTTAAAACATTATTATCATACCTCTTTTTGCAAAGAATTTCAACTAAATCTTTAAATTTGTTGTAATTAAATGTCGTCTGGGACACAATACTTATTTTTTTTCCTTCCGGAAGGAGGAATGCTTCGGCCTCTTCCTGGTTTTTGATCACTGTGTAAGGTCCCTGGCACCATCCGCAGATGCCCTGAACCTCTGGATGATCTTTGTCACCGATAATAATCACATGATTTCCGGCCAGGCTCTCTTTTTCCACGATGCGGTGGATCTTCAGGACGAAGGGACAGGTGACATCTACGTAAGAGATGTTTTTTTCTTTCAGTTTATCGTAAATGGATTTGCCTACACCGTGGGAACGGATGACTACTGTTCCGTTTTGCAGGGTGTCATCCGGGGAATCTAGGTCTGCTTCTGCGATAACATGGACGCCACGAGCTTCCAGATCCGCTACTACGCCTTCGTTGTGGATAATCGGGCCCAGAGTGAAAATAGGTTTCTGTTCTGTGTCTATGAGTTCGTAGACTTTGTTCACTGCACGTTTGACGCCAAAGCAGAAGCCTGCTGTTTCTGCTACTTTTACTTTCATAAAATAATCCTTCTTAAATTATTTCTGCACTTTTTCCTTATATACATTAAGAATCGCATTTACAACATCATCAATTCCCATTTCCGAGGAATCTACGAGCACTGCGTCGTCTGCCTGTTTCAGAGGGGAGATTTCGCGGTTCATGTCGCGTTCGTCGCGCTCGATGATGTCTTTTCGGATCTGGTCCAGGTCAAAGGCTTCTCCCTTCTGTTCATATTCCAGTGCTCTTCTTTTTGCTCTGGTGTCTGCGCTTGCTGTGAGGTAGATTTTTACTTCTGCGTTTGGAAGGATGGTTGTGCCGATATCTCTGCCATCCATGACTACGTCGTTTTTCTCTGCCAGAGTTCTCTGAAGTTTCAGAAGGTGGGCTCTGACTTTCGGGTTTGCGGAGCTTTTGGATGCCATGTTTCCTACCTGTTCGGTGCGGATCATAGCATTTACGTTCTCTCCGTTGAGGATGACAATCTGTTCTCCGTTTTTGTATTCGATGGAGATGTCAGCTCCGGAACATACAGCTTCGATCTCTTCCTGATTTTCTCCGTTTACGCCATGGTTCAGAAGATATAAAGCCATTGCCCTGTACATGGCTCCTGTATCTACATAGATAAATGATAATTCTTTCGCTACTTTCTTTGCGATGGTGCTCTTTCCTGCTCCTGCAGGTCCGTCGATGGCTATGTTACATCCCATTTTCGTGGTTCCTCCTGTTTCTATTATTCAAACAGATTTTCTCTGTTTTATTATTAATGTTTATTAATCAGTCAAGCGGATATTCGCAATCCGCTTCGCTACTTGCTCATAACCGAATCATAGATATAATTCGCATACACGGTACTCATCATCTGCTTGTTTCTGTTGTTTCTATAGTAAGCAGCTTACTGTATGGCCTGTGCTGCCAGATATGCGGTAGACCAGGCAATCTGTAAGTTATATCCACCTGTCACTGCATCCAGATCCAGTACCTCGCCTGCGAAGTAAAGGCCAGATATCTTCTTTACTTCCATTGTTCCGGGGTTGATCTCTTTGACAGAGACGCCGCCTCTGGTGATGATGGCTTCTTTGAACTCACCCATTCCTGTGATTGTGAAGGGGAAGGCTTTGATAAGGTCAATGAAGTGCTGGCGTTCTTCTCTGGAGATATCGTGGATTTTCTTCTCTGCGGGGATTCCACCCAGTTCCAGCATTACCGGAGTCAGAGATGACGGGAAAAGTACGCCAATCACATTCTTGAACTGTTTGTTTGGTCCTGCTTCAAATTCACGCAGGATCCTGGCATCCAGTTGTTCTCTGGTGAGTGCAGGCTTCAGATCCAGATATGCGGACAGTTCGCCGTTTGGTGCTTTTGCCAGTTTTGCACCGATGTGGGCACTGGCGGAGAGGATCATGGGACCTGTGACTCCGAAATGGGTGAACATCATCTCTCCGAAATCCTCATAGAGTACTTTCTTTCCATTCTTTATGGTAAGTCCTGTATTCTTAAGGGAAAGTCCCTGAAGCTTAGGGATATAGTCTTCTTTTGTCTTTAATGGCACAAGGGAGGGAGCAATGTCCGTGACCTTCAATCCAAGTTCTCTTGCAAAGCGGTATCCATCGCCTGTTGAGCCGGTGCTCTGATAAGAGAATCCGCCAGTTGCCACGATGACTGCATCACCTTCCATGAAGGTTCCGTCTGTAAGGATGACTCCTGTGATCTTCTCCTGCGGTATGTCAAGTGATTTTTTTCCTTTTCTGCCTTTTCCTGCATCAGATCCTGATTCTGTTAATGTAGCTTCTGATTCCAGGGTATTTGCCGAATCTGTTACAGGTTTCTTTACGATTTCCTGCACAGCAGTATGAAGATGAATCTTTGCTCCTGCTTTCTTCAGCTCACGCTCCAGAGCGCGGATGATGTCTGAAGAATGGTCAGACTGTGGGAATACTCTGTTTCCACGTTCTACCTTCAGAGGGACACCTGCTTTCTCAAAGAACTCCATTACATCCTGAGGGGTAAATGAATAGAGACTGCTGTAGAGGAACTTGGGATTGCTCATCATTGCAGGAAAGAGTTCTTCTGTGTCGCAGGCATTTGTCACATTGCATCTGCCTTTTCCTGTGATGAAGACTTTCTTTCCCAGTTTCTCGTTCTTCTCTAATATATGAACTTCATGATGGTTACGGGCTGCAAAAACCCCTGCCATCATTCCGGCGGCTCCGCCGCCGATTATTATAACTTTGCTCATGGAATATTCTCCTGTATTTATTTTACCCTGCAGATTGTCTATTTCATCATGGTTCCACGTCTCCGCTTCGCTACGATCAATATAGATATGTACCACTGGCAGCATATACTCATTGGCACATTATATTCCCGGGTATCATATTCTTTCATAATAACGCAAAGGAGCCTGCTTACGCAAGCTCCTTTTTTCGTTTGGACATATTTAATTACTGATCAATTATACAGGATATGCTCCGTTCCTTTTGTCAGCTGCTTTCTCGTCAACTTTTGTTTTCTGAGCCTGACGGTATTTGAAGAAGTCCATAGCTACCTGTGGGAACAGTGCGTATGTTAATACGTCTTCATCCTGTTCCTTGTACTGAGCCATTTCGCTCTCAAGTTTCTCAAGCTCGTTGTCAAGAAGGTCTGCAGGACGGCATGTGATCGGTTTCTCATCGCCGATGCACTTCTTCTGTACTTCCGGATTAAACGGTTTTACAGTTGCGCCGTATTTTCCTAACAGGATATCTTTTGTTTCTTTTGTAACCATTTTGTATCTCTCGCCCATAAGTACGTTGAATACAGCCTGTGTACCAACGATCTGTGAAGACGGAGTAACAAGTGGCGGTTCACCAAGGTCTTTACGTACACGAGGAACTTCCTCGAGAACATCGTAGAATTTGTCTTCTGCGTGCTGTTCTTTTAACTGAGAAGTCAGGTTGGAGAGCATACCGCCCGGTACCTGATACAGTAAAGTCTTGATGTTAACACCAAGGTTCTTCGGATTGAGCAGTCCGCTGTCAAGAGCTTCGTCACGGATCGGACGGAAGTAGTCAGCGATCTCGGAGAGAAGCTTCTGATCAAATCCTGTGTCGTATGGTGTATCTTTGAATGTCTCAACCATAACCTCTGTTGCAGGCTGGGATGTTCCCAGTGCAAATGGAGACATTGCTGTATCGATGATATCCACACCTGCTTCTACTGCTTTTAAGTAAGTCATGGAAGCTACACCTGAGGTGTAATGTGTATGAAGGTCGATCGGGATCTTAACTGTTTCTTTTAATGCTGTTACAAGCTCTGTAGCTTTGTTTGGAAGGAGAAGACCTGCCATATCTTTGATACAGATGGAATCAGCGCCCATATCTTCAATACGTTTTGCAATGTCTGTCCAGTATTCCAGTGTGTAAGCATCTCCTAATGTATAGGAAAGAGCTACCTGTGCATGAGCCTTCTCTTTGTTTGCAGCGCTTACTGCTGTCTGCAGGTTACGAAGGTCATTGAGGCAGTCAAAAATACGGATGATGTCGATTCCGTTTGCAGCAGATTTCTGTACGAAGTATTCTACAACGTCATCTGCATATGGACGGTATCCAAGGATGTTCTGTCCACGGAAAAGCATCTGAAGTTTTGTGTTTTTGAAGCCGTCACGTAATTTACGAAGTCTTTCCCATGGATCTTCGTGAAGGAAACGAAGGGATGCATCGAATGTTGCACCACCCCAGCACTCTACTGCGTGATAGCCGACTTTATCAAGTTTATCTACGATCGGAAGCATCTGTTCTGTGGTCATACGTGTTGCGATCTGGGACTGATGAGCATCACGGAGAATGGTTTCCACAATTTTAACAGGTTTTTTCTCTAATTCTGCCATTATTAAATCTCCTTTATAGTTCTGTTTAATCGGATATTCGCAATCCGCTTCGCTACTTGCTCATAACCAAATAGCTGCTCCGCAGCTTATCAGAAGGAGTTGCACTCCTCCTGATACAAGCAAGATAGCTTGCTTGATTTGGTTATACTCCGAAAATAGCCATGAATGTTCCGGCTGCTACGGCTGTACCGATAACACCGGCAACGTTCGGGCCCATTGCGTGCATCAGAAGGAAGTTTGTAGGATCTGCCTCTGCACCCACTTTCTGGGATACACGGGCTGCCATAGGTACTGCGGATACACCTGCGGAACCGATCAGCGGGTTGATCTTTCCATGAGTCAGTTTGCAGAGCAGTTTACCAAGCATACATCCGCCGAATGTACCGATTGCGAATGCAACAAGACCTAAAACTACGATCTTCAGAGTATCTGCGTTTAAGAATGCTTCTGCACTTGTGGAAGCACCTACGGATGTACCCAGAAGGATAACTACGATATACATCAGGGCATTGGAAGCTGTTTCTGTCAGCTGTTTTACAACACCGCACTCTCTGAACAGGTTACCAAGCATGAGCATACCAACCAGCGGAGCTGTTGTAGGCAGGATCAGGCAGACAACGATTGTGATAACGATCGGGAACAGGATCTTCTCCAGTTTGGAAACCGGGCGAAGCTGATCCATTTTGATCTTACGTTCTTTCTCTGTTGTGCAGAGTTTCATGATAGGCGGCTGGATGATCGGAACCAGTGACATATAGGAATATGCTGCCACTGCGATCGGTCCCATCAGTGCAGACTGTCCAAGTTTACCTGCAAGGAAAATGGAAGTCGGGCCGTCAGCACCACCAATGATGGAGATAGCTGCCGCTGCTTTTCCGTTGAATCCAAGGAAGATTGCAAGGAAGTAAGCTGCATAGATACCAAGCTGTGCTGCAGCACCCATCAGGAAGCTGATCGGGTTTGCGATCAGCGGACCGAAGTCTGTCATGGCACCTACACCCATGAAGATCAGGGATGGTAAGATACTCCACTCATCAAGGATGTAGAAATAATGAAGAAGTCCACCTACACCATTGGACATATCTTCCGGGTTTGCCATAATGTCCGGATAGATATTTACAAGCAGCATACCGAATGCGATAGGAACAAGCAGAAGCGGCTCGAATCCCTTCTTGATAGCAAGGTAAAGGAATACGCAGGCTACTGCGATCATCAGGTAATTGCCCCATGTCAGATTGAAAAATGCTGTCTGGTGAATCAGGTTGGACAATGTTTCTGTTACATAAGACATTTGACTACCTCCCGTCTTAGTTCATTGTTGCTAAAGTATCTCCGTTTTCTACAGAGGCACCTTCTGCAACATCAATGCTTGCGATAGTACCGTCCTGAGGAGCTACTACAGGGATTTCCATTTTCATGGATTCAAGAATAATTACGCTGTCTCCGGCTTTTACTGCCTGTCCAACGCTTGCTGCTACTTTGACAACTTTACCAGGTACGGAAGCAGTTACTTTTACTGCGCCGGCGCCTGCTGCAGGAGCTGCTGCTTTCGGAGCTGCTGCAGGTGCAGCCTTAGGTGCTGCTTTTGGAGCTGCTGCAGGAGCGGATACGCTTCCTGTTTCTTCAACAGTTACTTCATATGCTGTACCATTTACTGTAATTGTATAGCTTTTCATTTTAAAATCCTCCTAAATAAATGACAATTATCTTCTATTTCTTTTTACTTTACGGATGGAACGAACTACGAAGCCATCTGTTGTAGTTCCTTCTGCTGCTGCGATAGCTGCTGCGATAACAGCTACCAGCTCTCCGTCATCTGCAAGGTTCTCTTCTGCCTGTGCAGGTGCTGTCTGTGCGATGGCTGCTGCCTCTGCCTCTTTTGCAGCTTTGGCTGCTTTTGCTTCTGCTGCTTTCTTTGCTTCCGGATTCGGAATAAATCTAAACAGAGAAATCAGAAGGCTTAATAAAATCAGCATTACGAATACAGTTCCAATACCCATCAGAGTATTAAGACCTGCTCTCTGAAGAGTCTTGCCCATACCATACTGTACATCTACAGACATGGAAGTCGGTGTTCCCTGTGAGTCAAAGACATATACAAAGTTTGCTTCTGCTTTCTCAAATTTAAGAGGAACAGTAACTGTGTACTGATCATCTTTGAAAGTTACAGTAGTTTCACCATTGCTGTCCTTCTTTGCGCCAAGTTCATCCTTGGATGTCTGCCAGGACTGCATGGCACTTGTTGTAAAGTCATCTCCTGAACTCATGTAATTCTCGATTTCTTCATCTTTAAGCTGGACAATGGCATCTGTCAGTCCTTCTGCTGTAGTTACCAGTGTGGACTTAACAGTATCATCAACCTTATCTGCGGCAAATACCACAGAGGTGCTGCCGATCACCAGCGCAGCCATTACGAGAAATGTCATGAATACAGAAGTTATTTTTTTGATCATTTTCATATGCGTCACCCCGCTTAGACCGTTCCATGTTTCTT
This sequence comes from Blautia sp. ZXY-1-B12, assembly GCF_056339915.1. Classification (NCBI taxonomy): domain Bacteria; kingdom Bacillati; phylum Bacillota; class Clostridia; order Lachnospirales; family Lachnospiraceae; genus Blautia; species Blautia sp. ZXY-1-B12. Next base: position 7,571 of record NZ_JBWJVP010000239.1, read on the forward strand.
AGACGGACGATCTTCTCTCTTTGTGAACAGCATCTCAAATGCACCGATTACATATTTTCTTGTGTCAGCCGGGCTGATCACAGTGTCAACATAGCCTCTTGCTGCTGCGGAAGCAACACCATTCTGAAGCTCTCTGTACTGAGCAGCTTTTTCATTCAGTTCAGCAGCATCTGCATCTGCATACATGATCTTGGCTGCCAGGGAAGCATCCATCATACCGATCTCTGCGTTATCCCATGCATATACAAGGTCTGCACCAATAGATTTGCTGTTCATTGCCACGTAAGCTGTACCGTAAGCTTTGCCGATGATCACATTTACCTTCGGAACAGTTGCATCTGCGAATGCAGCTACCAGTTCACCTACGGATTTCGCCATCATCTTCTCGCTGCATAAGGTTGCCATGAAGCCTGTTGCGTTTGTAAGTGTAAGTACCGGAATATCAAAAGCGTCGCAGAATTTCACGAAATCTGCTGCTTTTCTTGCGCCTCTTGCAGAGATGCTTCCGTCAAATGTTTCTGTTTTCTTGCCTTCTGCGTCATATACTTCGCTTCTGTTTGCAACAGCACCTACTGTAGCGCCGTTTAAACGGATAAAGCCTGTAACCATGTCTTTTGCATAGTCTGCTTTTGTCTCGAAGAATTCACCGTTGTCAGCGATCTGGGAAAGTGCGATTGCTGTGTCACCTGCACAGTTTGCAAGATCTGCGCATACGCGGTTAAGATCATCTGTACACTCTGTGTAATTGTCTGTGTCTTCATTATTAGAAGGAAGAAGTGATACTAAGGAACGGATTTGGCCAAGAATCTCATCCTCTGTACCAACGCCATCGATCACACCTGTCTCTTTGCTCTGGAAATCAGCTGCTGCTGTGTCGCATTTGTCTGTGTTGTTTCCTTCCAGTGCGTTTGGTGTGTTGACGAACATTTTTCCTTTTTTGGATTCCATGAATGTGAAATCTGTCAGGGACGGGATAACTGCCATACCACCGCCGCATGTTCCGAAGATTGCTGTGATCTGCGGGATCACACCGGATGCCAGTGTCTGTTTCAGATAGATCTGTCCGAAAGCTTCCAGTGCGTCTGTTGCTTCCTGAAGACGGATACCTGCACAGTCAACAAGTCCGATAACCGGAGCGCCTGTTTTCATGGCAAGATCATAAAGTCTTGTGATCTTCTTTGCATGCATTTCACCAACAGTACCGTTTAATACAGATGCATCCTGGCTGTATACATAAACCAGTTTGTCATCGATCACACCATATCCGGTGATAACACCGTCAGATGGTGCCTTGTTTGCAGTCATGTTGAAATCTGTGGATCTGGCTGTTACACCCTGTCCGATTTCGACAAAACTGTTTGCGTCAAGCAAAGAAGTAATTCTTGTGCCTGCTAAGCTTTGTGTTGCATTACTCATTCTTGTTTGCCCTCCATCTTTATGAGAATATTTAAAAGTTAACCCAAAAATTTAGCCGATTTTAATTTTACCTTTTCCGGCAGAAAATTTCAACATTTATTTGTCATTTTCGTTAAAAATATAGCAGAAAAATTTGTCAGGTTTCTCCAAATTTTGTTTTTTTGAGCATTTCTTCCTATTTAATAGAGGGTATTACGGTTATTTTGTATTGTCCCGTATTTCACCCTCTCCCGCAAACCAGTGTATCGACAAGTTGATTTCTCGAACAATCCTGCGTCTGAATTTCTTATTTCTATCCTGCAAGACTGTTTCAAGAATCAACTTGTCGGCACACCAGAGCGTGTTTGAGGTAACTATACCACTCACTTGTCTGCGAATCCGACTGCACAGGTATAAAAGTCTCAGCAAAACCATAGATGTTTTTTATTATATAGCACGAATTATCAATTAGATTTATGGATTATCCCATTATATAATTAACACATCAAAGAAATTCAGGCCACAACTAAAGCACTGAACAATTATAGATCCAACAGAAAATTTCAGGAGGAAAGACGTAATGAAAAGCAATTACCAGCATATTTTCACACCACTCACAGTAAAAAATATGACTATCAAAAACCGTATCGTTATGATGCCTATGGGAACCAATTACGGGGAACAGAACGGCGAAATGAGTTTTCTTCACATTAATTATTATAAAGAGCGTGCCAAAGGCGGCACAGGTCTGATCATCGTAGAGAATGCAAGCGTAGATTCTCCGCAGGGTTCCAACGGAACTACTCAGCTTCGTATTGACCACGACAACTATCTGCCGCGTCTGTACAAATTCTGTGAAGAGATCCACAAATATGGTACCTGTATTGCGATCCAGATCAACCACGCAGGTGCTTCCGCTGTTTCCGCACGTACAAATATGCAGCCGGTTTCCGCATCTGATGTTCCGTCCAAAGAAGGCGGAGAAATCCCGCGTCCGTTATCAGTGGAAGAAATCCATCACATTGTAAAGAAATACGGCGAGGCTGCAAAGAGAGCCCAGGCTGCAGGTTTTGACGCAGTAGAAATCCATGCGGGACATTCCTATCTGATCAGCCAGTTCCTCTCTCCTCTTACAAACAAACGTACAGATGAGTTCGGCGGATCTGTGGAAAACAGAACACGTTTCTGCCGTATGGTCATTGAGGAAGTAAGAAAACAGGTCGGACCTTTCTTCCCGATCATGCTCCGTCTCAGCGCAGATGAGCTGATGGAAGGCGGCAACACTCTCGAGGATACTCTTGAATATCTGGAATATATTCAGGATGAAGTTGATATCTTCGATGTTTCCTGCGGTTTAAACGGTTCTATCCAGTATCAGATCGATGCCAACTACATGAAAGACGGATGGCGTTCCTATATGCCTAAAGCTGTCAGAGAGAAATTCGGCAAACCATGTATCTCCATGGGAAATATCCGTAACCCAAAGGTTGCCGAGCAGATCCTCGCTGACGGCGATGCAGACCTGATCGGTATGGGACGTGGTCTTATCGCAGAACCTGCATGGGTAAACAAAGTAGCTACAGGCAGAGAATGTGACCTTCGCAAATGTATCTCCTGTAACATCGGATGTGCAGGAAACAGAATCGGCTTTAACCGTCCGATCCGCTGTACTGTAAACCCGGCTGTTCTGGAAGGTGATGTTTATAAGAATCAGAAAGTGAACAAAAACTGTAACGTTGTAGTAATCGGAGGCGGTACTGCCGGACTGGAAGCTGCCTGTACAGCCGCAGAAGTAGGCTGTAATACCTTCCTTCTGGAAAAAGGTGAGACTCTTGGCGGTCTTGCTTCTGTGATCTCTAAGATTCCTGCAAAGAAGCGTCTGGCTGATTTCCCGAACTATCTGATTCATAGAGCAGAGCAGCTTGAGAATCTTTATATCTTCACAAACACAGAAGGAACACCGGAAAATATCCGCAAGTTCCATCCGAACCTGATCGTAAGCTCCACAGGTTCCGCACCACTGCTTCCTCCGATCAGGGGACTTCACGACCGCATTGACAAAGAAGGCAGCAAGGTTGCTTCTATCCTGGGAATGATTAATCACATCAATGACTATCCGGAAGATATGACAGGCAAGAAGGTTGTTGTTGTGGGCGGCGGTGCTGTTGGTCTTGATGTTGTGGAATTCTTTGCAGCAAGAAATGCTGAGATTTCTATTGTGGAGATGATGGATCAGATTGGACGTGACCTGGATCCTGTTACAAAGAATGACATGAAGAACCAGATGAAGAAACATCATGTGGCCCAGCTTACAAAGACAGCTCTTCAGGAAGTAAAAGACAGCTCTTTCCTTGTAAAAGATGCAGAAGGTGAACGTGAACTTCCATTTGACTACGGATTCGTATGTCTTGGTATGAGAGCTCAGGGACAGCTTTTCGCAGAGCTTTCCGATGCTTTTGTTTCTGATGATGTTGAAATCCTGAACATCGGAGACAGCAAACGTGCAAGAAGAATCATCGACGGAACTCTGGAAGGAAGAAATATCCTTAATACACTGACTCAGATGGGATACCTTCAATAAAAACCTTTACAACAAAATACGAAAGGGGATATTATAATGGCTGAAAGAATTACCGGACATACTGAATTAATCGGTCTGATGGCTTACCCGATCCGTCACTCCAGCTCTCCTGCAATGCAGAATGAGGCTTTTGCAAAACTCGGGTATGACTACGCTTACCTTGCTTTCGAGGTTGGCGCAGATGAGATTGAAGATGCAGTAAAAGCAATCCGTACTCTGAAAATGAGAGGATCCAATGTTTCCATGCCAAACAAAACTCTGGTTGGAAAATACCTGGATGAGCTTTCTCCTGCTGCAGAATTATGCGGTGCAGTTAACACGATCGTAAATGACAACGGTCATCTTACAGGTCATATCACTGACGGTATTGGGTTTATGTCTGCCCTGAAAGATAATGATATTGATGTGATCGGAAAGAAAATGACTATCGTCGGTGCAGGCGGTGCTGCCACTGCCATCGAGATCCAGGCTGCTTTGGACGGCGTTGCCGAGATCACAATCTTTAACCGCAAGGATGAATTCTGGGATCGTGCAGTATCCACAGTAGAGAAGATCAACACAAAGACATCCTGCCATGCAGTTCTTTATGATCTGGCAGATCTTGATAAACTGAAAGCTGAGATGGATGACAGTTTTATCTTTGTCAATGCTACAGGTGTGGGAATGAAACCACTGGAAGAACAGTCCGTTGTTCCGGACAAATCTTACTTCCGTCCTGAGCTGATCGTTATTGATGTTCCTTACTCTCCGCTGGAAACAAAGATGCGTTCCATGGCCAAGGAAGTTGGATGTAAGACTATGAATGGTCTGGGAATGATGTTATTCCAGGGTTCCGCTGCATTTGAGTTATGGACAGGCGAACCAATGCCTATCGAACATATGAAAGAGATTCTTCACATCTCCTATGATGACTGATACCTGATGGTATCTTCAGTAAAGATATCTCATATTGTGATGCAGAACAAATCATTTCACTGATCTTTCTGCACATAATATTTGATATATACCGCTTTTCGGCGTACTGCAGGAGATGTACTGATATATTACTCCGCGCAGAATGTACATATCCTGCAGTTTGCTTCAAAAAGCTGTTGATCATGCGGTTATGTTACGGTTATTCTTATAACAGTTCCATAATAATCCGGAACTACTATAATACAACAGAAAATATGAGGATAAACAGATGAACACAGTTCAGGTAAAAAACACTGTGATCGGCGAGGGCAGACCTAAGATCTGCGTTCCCATCGTAGGAAAAACAAAAACAGACATTCTCGAAGAAGCCAAAAAGATCACTACTCTTCCTGTTGATGTAGTTGAGTGGCGTGTAGACTGGTTTGATGATGTCTTTGCTACTGAGAAAGTATTAGAAACCGCTAAAGAGCTTCAGGAAGTTTTAAAAGACATTCCTGTTCTCCTTACATTCCGTACTTCCAAAGAAGGCGGTGAGAAAGAAATTTCTGTAAATGACTATGCTACTTTAAATATTGCAGCTGCTCAGAGCGGTTATGTAGATTTAATTGATGTAGAGGCATTTACAGGTGATGAAGTTGTTAAGACAATCATCAATGCTGCTCACGAGGCAGGTGTAAAGGTAATTGCTTCCAACCATGATTTCTTTAAGACTCCGGAGAAGGAGGAGATTATCAGACGTCTTCGTATGATGCAGGATTTCGGTGCTGATATTCCGAAAATGGCTGTTATGCCGACCTGCAAACAGGATGTTCTTACACTCCTCTCTGCTACTCTGGAAATGTCTGAGAAATATGCAGACCGCCCGATCATTACCATGTCCATGGCAGGAACAGGCGTTGTAAGCCGTCTGACAGGTGAGACATTCGGCTCCGCTCTCACTTTCGGTGCTGCTTCCAAAGCTTCTGCTCCGGGACAGGTCGGCGTGCATGAATTAAAACAGGTGCTGGATATCATTCACAGCAGTCTGTGATCTGTTGATGAATGATGTGATATCAGATGTTATTCTTGCCTATAGCTGATATCACTCATATTCGTCAACAGATTGTTACAAAATTTGAATTTAATAATTATGACTCCTTAAAATAATAATTGATGAAAACCAAGAAGAACAGCCCCGAATCCCGGCTGTTCTTCTTGGTTTTCGTTTATATTATTTTTTCTCAAAGGGATTCCAGTTGGACAGGAAGATATTCAGTCCGAAGCCAACTGCCAGTGCCCATGCAGATGCCCATGCGGTTCCCTGGGTTGCGAGGACTGCTGCCATTACGCCTGCGATCATCTTGTCTCTGTCGCTCTTGCAGTAATCCATACCAATTCTCGCACATACAAATGCCTGGAACATCAGAGTAATGGAAGAGCCTACTCCGAAGATGGGACGGAAGAAACTTACTACAGGAATGATCAGCACACTTAAGAATGTGGCCAGTCTGAAAGAAGCCATCCCTCCGAGAAGGGACTTCATAGCTTTCTTTCCTTCTTTGTAACGCATGGATACGGATACAGTCATTCCAACCCATAACGGACCGGAAAGAGGAGGAAATGGTGCGATGATGGACAGGATTAGGTTTCTCAGACCGCTGACCAGATTGGAACGGCTGGAATTGAAATCAATATACTCATCATCTCTTGCCTGACGTGCCTCTGATACAAGGGTCTCTGTAGTGACAAAATCACCAAATGCAATAACATAGCACACCAGCGCCAGCGGCAATGCTTTGATAAACATAGATGCAGGAGGAATCCCTACGCCGAAAATACTCACCTGATCAATGATATCTTTGAACTGAGGAATCTTGATAAAGGTACCAATCTCCAGTCCCGGGGCATCCAGTTCGCCAACCAGAAGTCCTACTACCATTGCGATAAGATAGGGGAAAAGATTTCCGTATCTCGCAACAAGATCAAGAAACTTATTTGTTTTTCTCTTCTCCTGATATTTGTCAGAGAAGCTGATCAGGATCAGGAGACCTACACCTGCAACAATAGCCAGAGGATATTTGTGCATATTTCCATTCTCACCCAGCTGTCCTGCCATAACTGTAACAGGTGCTGCAAGAAGGATTCCGCCTTTGACAGAATTGGGAACTGCATGAACAAATTTATCCGCCAGTCTGGTCACACCCATAAAGATAAATACCAGACCTACCAGCATCTGCAGTGCGATCATTGCCTGGATCCTCTCCTCTCCCATAGGGAAGCCTTCCAGAAATACAATGGTCAGCGGCAGTGTGGGTGTGATCCACCCCGGTACTACCGAATCGCCGAGCAGGCTGTGAAGCAGATAAAGGAAGGTTTCAATAATTACACAGCTCCACGCCAGCTCATAAGGAAGCCCCAGATACTGCTCCAGATACGGAACAGCCGCCAGCGCAGTAACGCCCAGGATCAGACCCTGAATGAACTCAACAGATTCTATCTTGTAATGTATAAATGGAAGTCTTATCTGAAATGGTCCAAAGGGGATGTAGGGCAGTTCATTTTCTCTTCTTTGTGTTCTTGTATGTGCCATACAATTTCTCCTTTTCAGTAAATTGTTAGATTACTTCTATATTTCAGCTTGTATATTCTATCTTTTTTGTTAATTTTTAAACAATCCAGATTTTAATAAAATCCAATCCGACCGGAAAAAATTTGAAGCTTGTAACGTCCAAACGTATCTTCAGTTAGATTGGATTTTAATAATTTTTTATTTCAAGGCATAGCGGTAGCTACGACACCCGACAACAACGCAAAAATAAAAAATTTAGATGCGAGATTATTCAGGAAATCAACTTGTTGGCACACTGCCTTACTGATTTCTGTTCTTCTTTACAAAGAGGGCGAGCAGGAGACCGACGATGGTCACTGCCATGTTCAGAAGAAGGATCATTCTCGGAGCACTGCTTCCGCCAACTTTGGTAATGTACCCTGCAAGGCTTAAGATTGTGTAGTTCGCGATGCTGGATGCGATCATTACCAGTGATGTTGCTGTTCCCTTATTCTCAGGGAAGAACTCTGCTGTTGTGGAAACTGCCAGCTGGAGAACACCGCCTGCACCTGCATATCCGATCACAAAACCACCTACCAGACAAATAAACGGAGCCTGGATAAAGTAGCAGAGAGCCAGCATAATTGTAGAGATTAACGGATAGAGGATCAGGACATTAATCTCTTTCAGACCTTTTTTGATAAATGCTGCTGTTGCAAGGATGGCAGTTGCAGTTCCCAGGGCATACAGGGACTGGATCTTTGAAGGGTCTGCCATACCGTAGGAACGGGCAAGCTCCTGATTACAGTTCAGCCATAACATAAAGGTTGAGGAGCTGGTGAATCCGATCAGAATTGCAGCAATCGCTGCAGGGGAAATCTTGTGTCCGGATTTCTTCTTATCAGCTTTAGCCTGTACTGCCTTCTCTCTCGCCGGAAAGGGGAGGATCAGGATCAGGATTCCGTCAATGAGGATTGCAATACCTGCTACGATAAAGATTGTCTTATATGACATATTTGCAGATGCTACGATTCCGATCAGGAATGGAAGCAGGAACTGGCTCAGGCAGATGGAAAATTTTGTAAACAGGTTGGCTACTGACGGGTTGTTTACATAGATTTCCATACAGGTGGGGCTTACGCAGGTATCGAGGAAAGAGTTTGCAATTCCGCCGATCACTGCAAATGCATATCCCATTGCCATGGATGTGGAATTAGCCATTCCAAAGAAGTATGCTACATAACAGAGCACACCGATAATTCCGCTCAGTTTTCTTCCGTATTTGTCAGACAGAGGACCGGAGAAAGGAAGAGAAATCAGACGCCCCAGTCCAAGTGCTGCAATTACAGATACTACCATACTTACATCCAGTGTGCCATCGGCCAGGGGCTTCGCACCCCAGGCAGCTGCAAACTCCGGTTTGTACTGCCCCAGGATAGAAGCACCGATTCCATGGATGAAATAAGTGAAATATGCTGCAAGGGAGGTGAAAATGAGCATTTTGTTTGTTTTCTGTTTCATTTTGGTCTCCTAGGTTATTATTACTTGTTTTCGTTTTCTTCCTGGAATTTCTGGTATTCAGCTGTTGGCATTTCCAGTCCTGTGTAGAGTTTGTAAGCTGCAGCTCCCTGCCATAACAGCATTCCTTTTCCGCCGATTGCAAGCTTGCAGCCTGCTTCTTTGGCTTCTTTTACCATTCTTGTTTCAGCAGGATTGTAAACAACGTCTGCTACTACAAGGTCAGGGCGGAACATGGATTTATCTTTGATCAGAGTAAGCTCTTCGTGAGGTTTCATTCCTGCAAGTGTTGCGTTTACGAGGATGTCTGCGTTTGCAACCTCTTCTTTCAGTTTTGCCTCATCTGCCAGATCAAATACAGAAACTTTACAATCCGGTGTTTCTTTGCTCAGTTTCTCTGCTGTGGACTCTGCACGTGCAAAGAATGGGTCTTTCGGATTAAAGATAGAAATGGATTCTGCACCGTCTAATGCACACTGTACCTGGATTGCTGTTGCAGCACCGCCTGCACCGAGAACTACCATTTTTTTGCCTTTCACATCAACGCCATGTTCTTTTAAGTTGCGGACGAATCCGATACCGTCTGTGATATGTCCTACTAATTTGCCGTCTTCATTAACGATTGTGTTAACTGCACCGATGATTCTTGCTGCAGGTGAAAGCTCATCCATGTGTTTTGCAACTTCGTTCTTGCATGGCATAGTTACGTTTGCGCCTCTCATTTTGAAAAGACGGATTGCATCCAGAGCAGCCGGAACCTGGTCTTCCTTGATGTCAAATGCCATGTAAGCATAGTCAAGGTTATGATGACGGAAGCTGAAGTTATACATTGCCGGTGATCCTGAGTGTCCTACCGGGCTTCCGATAAGTGCCATTAATCCTGTTGTTCCTTTAATTCTCTGTTCCATTTCCTTTTTGCCTCCTGAATTTTTTTGTAAAATCATTTTCAAGCTGCTGTCCGCTGATAATATCATACAGCGTCTCTTAACTGCAACTATAAAACGAATAAATTATAAGATTCGAAATTCGCTGATTTACTGCGTAAATCGCTGCTTTCTCATGTTTGGCGGGTCCCAGGTTCAAAAATCTTATCGTGCAAGCACGAACGACTTTTTGAACTTTTGACCCTGATATCATCATAATGTGGAAGCTACCTCATACGCTTCTTTCGTAGCATCAAGTGCTCTTCTTGCGCGGGTGGCATCGCCGATCACATAGGTATCCGGTACGATAGCTTTGATCTCTTCGCCGAATGGGTTGTAGTTTCTGAATCCCATGGAAAGGATGACAGAATCATATCCTCTGGATTCATGTCTCTGTCCGTCTGCTGTCTCGTACTCTACGCCGTCCTCATAGAATTTGCATACCTTTGCACCTGTGATCTCTTTGATCTTGTAATCTTCGAAATCTTTCATCAGGTAAACTCTGTGCTCGTGGATCACGTCGGCACCTACAGTGTCTCTGAACTCAATGACTGTTACATCATGGTTCTGCTCACCGAGGAATGCTGCTGTCTCGCATCCCACCATTCCGCCGCCTACAACCAGTACTTTCTTTCCTGCTGCTCTCTTGCCGTCAAGGAGATCAGAGCCATGGATAATTGCAGGATTGTCGATACCTTCGATTGGAAGGATCAGTGTTCTGGAACCGGAAGCAACAATTACGCTGTCTGGTTTCTCTTCCCTGATAAGATGCAGAGTTACTTCCTGATTCATTTTGATTGTTACGCCTGCTTTCTGGCAGCGTACGATATAGCTGCGGATCATGTTTGTGATGTCGCCTTTTCCTGGAGGATAAGCAGCAAGACGCATGTTTCCGCCAAGTTTATCACTTGCTTCATAAAGTGTTACCTGATGACCTTTTTCCTGTGCGATAAATGCAGCGCAAAGACCTGCAACACCGCCGCCGATTACCATTACTTTTTTCACTTTTTCTGCAGGAGCAATGCCCTCAGCTTCATGTCCAAGGAATGGGTTTACAAGACAGCATACAGGGTTTCCTGCATACATGTTTGCCACGCAGCCCTGAAGACATGCGATACATGGAATCATATCCTCCAGTCTTTCTTCCTGCGCTTTTAATGGCATATAAGGATCTGCAAGGCTCTGACGTCCGAATGCAACCAGGTCACAGCGTCCTTCTTTTACCATTAATTCCGCAAACTGCGGTTCTGTATAACGTCCTACTGTGATCACCGGGATAGATACGGCACGTTTGATCTCTTCTACCTGAGAAGCGGAGAAACCGCCGTGTGTAACTGTCGGTGCCCACATAAATTCATCGCGGATGTGAACAGCTCTGGATACATGGATGGCATCCAGTCCGCATCCTTCCAGATATGCAGCGATCGCAGCACTGTCATGCACATCAAGACCGCCCGGTACTTCATCACAGCTGTTGATTCTTGCAAGAACTGCAATCTTTCCTTCTGTCATCTTCTTTACTTCTTCGATGATCAGACGGGAGAAACGCATTCTGTTCTCAAAGGAACCACCAAATTCGTCCAGTCTCTTGTTTGTTCTCGGAGAAAGGAAGGTGCTTACCAGATAGCCGTGTGCCATATGGATCTCAACTGCATCTACGCCTGCTTCCATAGCTCTCTTTGCTGCGAGGCCATAGCCTTTTACCAGTTCATAAACTTCTTCAGTCGTAACTTCCTTTGGTGTGTCTCTTCCGCAGTCTGAGGGAATGCTTGTAGCTGCCTCAATGGGTGCACCTGCATTCTTTGCATTTCCTTCAGGACCTGCATTCTGAAGCTGTACGGAAACCTTTGCTCCCTCTGCATGACAGGCATCTACTACCTTGTGGAAGCTTTCGATTGTGGAGTCATCATAAAGACATGGTTTGCGAGGACCGCCCTTTGCGCCTTTATGTACTACTGTTGCTTCGATTGTGATCAGACCGAAGCCGCCTTTTGCTCTTTCACGATAATAAGCTGCGGACTGTTCACTCATGCTTCCGTCTGTGTTTGCAAAGTTGTTTCCCATTGGCGGAACTACGAAGCGGTTCTTTACTGTCATTGGACCGATGTTGATCGGCTGAAACATTGCATTGAATTTCATGTAACCTTCTCCTTTTTCTCTGGATTTTATTTATATTTTCAGTATTTTTTATCTCATCAAAAATCTGGATCAGGCAGGCGCGGAGGTTTCTGCCTGATCCTTTGATCTGTCGGTTTATCCGTCAGATACTTACTGAAGAACCTCCGGCCATGCTTCCTCAAGCACTTTCTTTGTGTTCTCATATGTATGGTTTGCAGCATATTCAAGTCCTTTTGCAAGGATTGCATCGCTGATGACTTCTACACCGATTGCGTTTGGTTTGATTCCTTTTTCTTTTACCATCTTAACGAACGCTGCTGTACATCCGATTCCTGTTCCGGGAGCAAGACGGTCATGCATGGATTCGTCTCTTAAGATTGTTGTTGCATATGGTCTTTCCCATACATCGTTAATCTGGATGGATACGATCTTGTCTGCCGGGATGTCTTCGATCACAGAAAGGTCAACCGGCTGATTTGCTCTTACCCAGTGCCAAGTATCCATGATCAGTTTTGCATTTTCGCAGTCAGCTGCCTTTACAACTGCCCAGCCTTTTTTCATATCCGGGATTCCGCTGTATGGCATTGGCTCAACACCGATGATGTATTTTCCTGCTCTCTGGCATAATTCTCTTAATTTCTGAGCAGTATATTCTACGGAGTAGTTTTCCATCAGACCGCAGTTGATCTGTTTTACGTCAAATAATTCACACATATGGAAGCAGAGCTGTTCTTTGTATTTCTGTTCGTAAGATCTGTGTTCTTCTGCCCACTGTACGATGTACTCAACCTCTGTTACTTTCATACCATGTTTGTCCAGAATAGCAAGAATGTCTTTGTCAAAAAGTCCCTCATTCAACGCATCTACATAAGTTTCTGCACGAAGGCCGATTCCTTCGTATCCTGCGTTCTTTGCAGCGATCACTCTGTCTTCAAATTTGCACTGATCTCCCAGTGTCCAGGAACTGATAGTAATTGGAAATTCTTTTGACATCTTTTTGTCCTCCTGATAAAATCGCATAATTTTTCTATTTATTTTGATAATATTTTGTATCTTTTTGATATAAGCATTATATATCTTTGTTAAATATAAAACAAATTAGTTCTATCCTTTAAATTCATAGATTTTTTCAATACATCATGATATAATCTACGTATATGACAAATACAGCGCGGATTATTTGTGCAAGAGTGACTATAATTATAGTTTTCCGAAGCATTAAAGGACTATGAAAGCCTGCACATAAAATATAGTCACTTATAAAATACTTATCAGAGAAAGGAGTTTTTCTATGAACCTGTATCATCTGCGGTACTTTTCTACGCTGGCTCATATTGAACATTACACAAAAGCCGCTGATATTCTGGCGATCACCCAGCCTTCGCTGAGTTATGCGATCTCCACTCTCGAGGAAGAACTGGGCGTAAAACTGTTTGAAAAAAATGGAAGGAATGTTACTCTTACCAAGTATGGAAAAGTTTTCCTGAATGACGTGGAAGAGGTACTGAACCGTCTGGACTCTTCTGTGAACAGTCTGAAGCTGGCAGGTAAAGGGGAAGGCTGCATTGATGTGGTATTCCTGCGTACACTTGGAATTGATTTTCTTCCTAAGATCATGCGGGGATTTCTGGAGGAAAATCCTACTAAAAAGATAGATTTTAATCTGTATTGTGATAAAGTTTTAACATCTGATATTCTGAACGGATTAAAGGAGAAGAAATATGATCTGGGGTTCTGTTCCAAACTTGATAATGAGCCGCTGATCGAGTTTATTCCGGTTGCCAGACAGGAGCTGGTTGTGATCGTACCTCTGGATCATCCGCTGGCAGTAAAGGATGAAGTACGGCTGGAGGATACCATTCCTTATAAACAGATTATATTTAAGAAGAGAAGTGGTCTGAGACAGATCATTGACGGACTATTTGAATGTATCGGGCAGACACCGGATGTGGCTTATGAGATTGACGAGGATCAGGTTGCTGCAGGCTTTGTCTCCAACGGCTTTGGAATCTGCGTAGCTCCCAATATTCCAATCCTGCAGTCTCTGAATGTAAAGATCCTTCCCTTAGTTTCTCCAAGCTGGCAGAGAAACTTCTATATGGCGATGCTGAAGAACGTATACCATCCACCGGTTGTGGAAGCATTTAAGAAATATGTGATTGAACAGGCACAGAAGGAATGGGATTATAAGACCAGCTGATCTGACACAATAAAATATCAGAATACAAAAAGATATGGGACTGTCCCGTCAGTCGAGACACCCCATATCTTTTTATAATAACCGATACATTCAATATTATGACTTGATATCCGGCACTTCTGATATCATAAACCAGATCTGTCTTGTTATATTATTTTTCTTCATCCATGGTGCGGAGTCTGTGTACAAGCTCTTCGCAGATCTCCAGTTCGTTCTTGCCGTCTGTTTCGATGATGATATCAGCCGCTGCCTCGTATTTAGCGCGGCGTTTCTCCATCAGGTCTGCGATAAATGGAACAGTCTTATTGTTCTCGATCAGCGGACGGTCATGGTTATTTTTGACGCGGTCAAGGATTGTCTCCGGTTTTGCTGTGAGGAGAACAACACGGCCATTCTTCTTCATCTCTACTACATTGCACTCTCTCATTGGAGTACCACCGCCGCAGGAGATCACAACATTGCTGCGTGACTGCATTTCGATAAGCAGGTTTGTCTCAAGGTCACGGAAATACTGCTCACCGTATGTCTCGAAGATATCGGAAATACTCATTCCCTGTCTCTGGGCAATGATCTGATCCATCTCTACCACATCCATGGCAAATACATTCTTAAGGAAATCAGAAATTGTGGACTTTCCCGCGCCCATGAAACCGATCAGCACGATGTTGTAGTTAAAGAGTTTTCTTGCCTGGATCCGTTTACTGTTTGTGCGGATACATTCAAATACATCGGAAACCTCGTCCTTATGGCGTCTGCCTTCCATTCTCTTCTCCAGCCATTCTTTCTGCTTCGCTTCCTGCTCAGGCTGTAAAATCTGGAGTCCGTTGGCCTCTTTATATGCCATAATGTCCTCCACGATCCTGTTACGCATGATAAGTGCATCCAGAATGATCTCATCACACTGGCCAAGACTCTCTCTGAGTATTTCTAACTGATTCATATCTCTTTCCTCTGTCTTTCCTATGTCA
>NZ_JBWJVP010000240.1:0-56819 GCF_056339915.1 Blautia sp. ZXY-1-B12
GCTGTGAATAATCTTGTAAAGAAGGGATATATCCAGCGTATGAGAAGTCAGGAGGACCGAAGGGTTGTGCTGATCTCCCTGACAGAACAGGGGAAGAAAGCTTATTATCATCATAAAGATTTCCATGAGAAGATGGTACTGGCTGTACTTAAAGGCCTAAATGTGGAGGAGACAGAGGCATTGACGAAAGCTCTGACCAAGTTGCAGGCATTTTTCAGATCATATCAGTAGAAGGAGTAAAGATGGAATATACTGAGAAGGATTTAGTAAAGATCGCAAAAAGGGAAAATAATACGAAGAGAAACTATCTGGTAGTGGATCCGCTTCAGGGAAAGCATATTCCGGTAGTGCCATCAAAGGCACTGAATTTATTTGCTGCTCTGGCAGATACTTTCAGGGAGAAATACAAAGATGAAAAACTTTTGCTGGTGGGCTTTGCGGAGACAGCAACTGCCATAGGTGCTCAGGCAGCGATTACTGTGGGGGCAGATTATATTCAGACCACCAGAGAAGTTATTCCCGGCGTGAATTATCTGTTTTTTTCCGAGGAACACAGCCATGCCACAGAGCAGAAGCTGGTAAAAGATGATATTGACAGAGCAGCGGCGGAGACGGATCGGATCATATTTATCGAGGATGAAGTCACTACCGGAAAAACAATTCGGAATATCATCAGTATTCTTGACAGGGAATATGACGGAAAATTTAAATATTCAGTAGCATCTCTGTTAAACGGAATGAGCGAGGAGAATCTGGAACGTTATAAGAGACAGGGGATTTCCCTGTATTATCTGGTAAAAACGGATCACAGTACTTACGGAGACAGAGCAGAAACATTTAAGGAAGACGGATTTTATTATAAATGTCCGGATAAGGCCGCAGAGTATACAACGATTTATGTTAAAAACCGGATGGATGCCCGCAGACTGATTGATTCCGGGAAATATGAAGAAGCATGTGAGAATCTGTGGAGAGAAATCCGGGAGAAAACCGGAAACATGGCTGATAATATATCTGGCAAAAGAATACTGGTGATCGGCACTGAGGAGTTTATGTTCCCTGCACTTTATATCGGAAGAAAGATGGAAAAAGAGGGAGCCGAAGTAAGGTGCCATTCGACTACAAGAAGTCCCATTGCTGTGAGTCTGGAAAAAGAGTATCCCCTTCACAGCAGATATGAACTGAAAAGTTTATATGATCCGGACAGGAGAACGTTTATTTACGATATAGAAAAATATGACAAGGTATTGATTGTCACAGATTCCCCGGAAATAAAGGAAAGTCAGGAAACGCTGATAAATGCTGTCCGGATGCAGAACAAGGATATTACAGTTGTAAGGTGGTGCTGATTTGAGAAGTTCCTATTCAGAAGAAGATGTGATTTTATTATTGAAGGATATTACCGGGCTGGTAGAACCTCAGCCTGCCAAAGTGAGGGAGAAACTGATTCAGTCCGGAAAACATTACAGCGAGATGCTGCCTGTTGAATATGTTCCTACAGATCAGTATATGCAGGTATATCATAATGCGCTGAAACATTATGCGAAGCCGGTTGCCAATGCAGTAGGAATGCTGGCAGATAAGATCATAGAGAATAAGGGAAAGAAAATTGTCTTGGTATCCCTTGCCAGAGCGGGAATCCCAATTGGTATCCTTGTGAAGCGATACATTAAATTCAAATATGGTATAAATGTGCCGCATTATTCCATTTCAATTATCAGAGGAAGAGGGATTGACGATAATGCCATGAAGTATCTGCTTGAAAAGTACAGACCGCAGCAGATTTTATTTGTGGACGGATGGATTGGCAAGGGTGCGATCCTGAATGAATTGAAGAAAGATATCTCTGCATATGAAGGGGTTTCTGCTGACATAGCGGTAGTGGCAGATCCGGCAAATGTTACGGAGCTTTGCGGAACACATGAAGATATCCTGATCCCAAGTTCCTGCCTGAACAGTACAGTATCCGGCCTTATCAGCCGTACTTTTCTGAGAGATGACATAATAGGCAGAGATGATTTCCATGGGGCAGTCTATTACGGAGAACTGACAGATTCTGATCTGTCATATGACTTTATTGAAACCATTGAAAAGGAATTTAATATGGAGAATACACCTGATCTGGAAAAAAGAGTGGAAAGTCAGGGTATTGATGAGGTAATAAATATAGGAAAGAATTTCGGTATTGACGATATTAATCTGATCAAACCGGGGATCGGAGAGACAACAAGAGTATTACTGAGGAGAATTCCCTGGAAGGTGCTGATCGATGAGCGATATAAGGGAAATCCTCAGTTGGAGCATATTGTCAGACTTGCCGAAGAGAAACATACACCTGTAGAATACTATCCACTTACACATTATAAATGCTGTGGAATCATTAAGAAGCTTGCGGATGCGTGAGAAGGGTAATACTTATTCTGTTATTCCGAAAACTTCTGAAAGATAAACTGTTTTCTTAGCCCAGTTCAGATGGGTTTTATATTCATTCATTCTTTCTCTGGTTTTGCTTCCTGCAACAAGGGAAGCAGAATCAGCATTCCAGTTTAAAATCGCCCGTGCGTCAAGGTAGTCATTTCGTGAAACCTGATAAGCTCTGTTTACTACAGGGATCTGTGAAGGGTGGATAACGGTTTTTCCGATGAAACCGCAAAGTCTGTCCTCCCGGATTTCCTGAATCATTCCTTCTTTCCAGCTGTCACCGGCATAATATTCCCATACAGGACCGGAAATCACATAATCCATACCATATACAGTGATAATATCTGAGAAAATATCTGAAACAGGTCTGATGCTGTGAATAGATTCATTGGCATGTCTGCGAAACCCAAACATATGGCACAGATCATTTCCGCCAACACGTATATTCAGTATAAGATCTTCAATTCTGGCTAAAGAATCCCTTAACAAATAGAGAATATCAATTCTGTTTCGCAAATCTATAATGGAGGGACTTTCGTAAATAGGCATCATGTAAAGTTTTTTTGCGACAAGTTCATTGACGAGGATCATCTGCTCAATATAACTTTGTGCGTTATCCGGGCTGAATTTAGGGACGATGAAACCGGTAACAATCTTAATGGATTGCCCAAGAGCTTTTGTTAATCTCTGAATCTGCTGTGGATTCCGAACCCGGATAAATATTTTGGGCAGATAGAATGGCTTTTGTTCATGCTGTATGAATATCTGGCTGAGAGAAGAAATCAGTATCTGCTCGGCCTCTTCAACATGATCGTCGTTTATGGTATCTTCAAGACAGAGAGCAAGAGAAAATCTGTTCCCGAATCTTTCATTTATCAGAGAATCAGTGATGGATATTCTGTTGGCAGGACAATAGAGTAATGGACCTACACTGTAATATAAAATATTATTTTTCATAACACTCCTTCTGACATATCTACAAAAATTCCCGTAAATAGGGTACCTTATAGAAATTCAATAAAATACTGCAGGTAATCCGGTCCATCACAGTGTGAAGGACCGAGTCAGCAGCTACATCATAGCACATTTCAGGGGAATAAGCCATAGAAAGAACAGGGGAATTTTCTTGAAATATAAATAGCAATATGATACAATTTTGAGGTAGAATTTATACGAAAATTTGGAGAAAATTATGGTTCCGCATTATTTTATGAAATTGCTGTAGAACTTATCATGAACAGAAATAAGATAAGCAGATATTGAAGGTGAGATACTTATATGTTGGAACACAAAAAAATTCAAAACCTCAGTGATTATTTTGTCGAACTGAACAGCAGGCGGGAGAAAGGTGTTTATTTCTACCGTATCAACGGATATTCTGAAGAAGTCGGCGAATTTATAAAGAAATATTATGATACAGCAAGAAGAACCGGAGTGGTTATCGAAGGGAAGATACCTAATCCCGATGAGGGGAATCTTGCATATTATAATGAAATAATGGGAATGGATTTTCAGATGAGTATGGATTTTATCCATGTCAGTCTGAGAAAATGGCTGCCAAGGATGAATGAGTTTCAGAGACAGAATGTGGCAGCCTCCATTTATGACTCTCTGGATTCCCTGCGAAAAGCCGGGAAAACCGAGAATATGCTCAGGAACGCATATATCAAGTTCATGTGCTGGCTGTATTATAAATTTGAACGCATTGTAAATCAGCTTGGAGAGAACCATATCCCTAAAATATTATATGAAGGGCAGATAAGCAATTATGAGTTAATGCTCATATCGATTCTTTCCAATGCAGGCTGTGATGTAGTACTGCTTCAGTATGCAGGGGATCAGGGATATCTGAAAACAGATCCGGGTTCCGTTCTCTCAGACAGTTTGCAGATGGAAGGTTTGCAGCCATTTCCGCAGGGATATTGTGTGAAAAAGGTCAGAGATGAGATTCAGAATGAACTCAACAATGAGAGACTGTATGGAATCAGACCTTCGCTTACAAATTGTACAAATGCATGGATAAAGGGAAACGGCCTGGATGATATCCGCGAGAGCATTCTGTTAAGGGGAAATGACAGCCGTTTTTTTTATAACTGTTTCTGCAGGATTAACGGGGCAGAAGATAAGTTTACTTATGCAAATGAGTTATTCAGATTGCAGCAGGAACTGAGAAATTCAAAGAGAAATACAGTGATCGTAAGTAAAGAGATTCCAAGACCAACGCCGCAGGAAATTTCAGAGATAAAGAGGTCAAACTATACATCCGGAGATCAGATGCTCCTGGGACTTGCGTGTAATATACAGTATGGAGCCAATCCGGAGCTTCAGCGGATCCTGCATAAAACATTTGTGGATGTTATGCTGGCTGAATCTCAGAAGGAAGGGGAAAATCTTAACAGACTGACAAACAGGGCAGTGTATCTGCTGTGCTGGCTGAGAAGATATCTGCCGAAGCTGTTCATAAACTGGAAATCACCGGAGATTGGATGCTTTATTTATCTGGGGGGCTGCCGGAATGAAAACGAAGCTCTGTTTATGAGTTTCCTTGGACGGCTGCCACTGGATGTGCTGATCTTATGTCCTGATCTGAACATTAAGTGCTGTCTGGAAGATAAACTTCTGTATGAGGTCAACTATCCGGAGAGTCTGGCGATCACAGAATATCCGGAAGAGAGTTCTCAGGTAAAGATTGGAACAGCCGCTTATCATGCGGAAAGAGAACTTGATACTCTGATGTATCAGGACAGTGGGATATACAGAAATCAGCAGTATGTGAAGGCGAATGTTATCAATCTGCAGACCATGTATGAAGAGATAAAACTACTGTGGGATCAGGAATTGAAATACAGACCTAATTTCAGCACAGTTAACGGTGTGGTAAATATTCCGGTTATTTTTTCAAAAATCTCAGGAGTGAAGGATGGAAGTGTTTCTCAGTACTGGGAATCCATAGCAGCACTGATCACAGAAGATACCGTTGTTGTGAAAAGTGCTCCGTACATTGAACCAACTGCCTCCGGTCCAATGAAAGCCTTTGCCGTAGAATTTTATAAAAACGGAAAGCTTCTGCGGAATAAAATAAAGAATCATCCCAGATATCCTTATCATCTTCTTCGGGAGGAAATGCAGGAATTTATACTTGACAAGCTGCAGCTTCTGATCGAGCGGAAACTGATAAAGGGTATTGGGGAAAATGGTACAGAATATACAGTGATTGCGCAGATTCTGGATCTGCCGAAGGAGATTCTGCGTCTGATCCAGAAATTTGATTTTACAAAAAAGAATCCGAAACTGATATATATTAATACAGGGGAGACGATGATTTCACTTCAGGATTCGATTCTTGTAACATTCCTGAACCTGGCAGGATTTGACATTCTGTTTTTTGTCCCTACAGGCTATCAGAGTGTGGAGAACTACTTTGCAGAAAAACTGATGGAAGAGCACCAGATCGGGGAATATAAATACGATATGCAGGTTCCGGATCTGAATAACATTTCGACAAACAGTACCCGCCCCTCATGGCGGAGAAAACTTTTCAGGAGAGGTTAGTAGATTATGGGACTTGATTTCGGTAAATCATCTATGGGAAATCCTGCTCAGGCCGGTAATGGTCTTCAGGAGAAAAATGAGATTGAAGTTGTGGAGAAATATGATATTGTCGCTGACAGGCAGCAGATGAATGCTGAGCTGGTCAATTCAAAAGAAGTGGACGATATTGTCAGCACGATCGAAGTTTACAATATGGATACCATTGTATCTTTTGGTGCGAAAGCAGCAGAGGAGATTTCCAAGGCATCTGATGTGGTCCTCAACAGCATGAATATGTCGCAGCTTAATGAGACAAGCGAGATGCTTAAATCGCTGGCAAAGATCATGGATCAGTTTGACATTAATGAAATTAAGGATAATCCGGGACTTTTCGGAAAGCTTTTCGGAAATTTCAGAAAACAGCTGGATAAGATACTGGCCAAGTATCACACAATGGGCGAAGAAGTTGATAAGATTTATGTTCAGCTTAAAGGATATGAGTCTGAAATCAAACAGTCCAACAAAAAGCTGGATACCATGTTTAAGACCAATGTGGATTATTATCATGAACTGGTGAAATATATCCTTGCAGGAGAACAGGCATGTAAAGAGATTGAAGCCTACATTGCCCAGAGACAGCAGGATATGGAGAATACGGGAGATCAGTCTATTCAGTTTGAACTTACCAGTCTGAATCAGGCACTGATGATGCTGGAACAGAGGACACAGGATCTGAGAACAGCAGAGAATGTGGCAATGCAGTCCATTCCCATGATAAAGACTATGGAGTTCAGCAATTACAATCTGGTGAGAAAGATCAATTCTGCGTTTATCGTTACGCTTCCTGTATTTAAGCAGGCACTTGCGCAGGCAATTCTTCTGAAGAGGCAGAAGATACAGGCAGAATCTATTGCAGAACTGGATAAGAAAACAAATGAGATGCTTCTTAAGAATGCTCAGAATACAGTAGATGTATCGAAGATGACAGCTAAAATGGCATCCGGAAGTTCCATTCAGATTGAGACTCTTGAGAAGACATGGGCAACCATTACAAATGGAATCGAAGAGACAAGAAGGATCCAGGAAGATGCCAGAAAGAAACGCCAGGAGGATCAGGTTCGTCTGGAGGCAATCAAACAGGATTTTAACAAACAATACAATGTGCCACCGGTAAGAAAATAAAAACACAGAAAAAAGGGAGGATGAATGATATGCCTATTAATTTATCAAAAGGACAGAAGGTAGATTTAACAAAGAAGAATCCGGGACTTAAGAAGATCATGGCAGGACTTGGATGGGATGTAAACGCTTTTGATTCAGGTGCGGATTTTGACCTGGATGCAGCAGCATTTATGCTTGGTGCCAACGGAAAATGCCCTACAGAGAAAGAATTCATTTTCTATGGCAATCTGAAGCATGCCAGTGAATCAGTCATCCACATGGGAGATAACCTTACCGGTGAGGGTGAAGGTGATGATGAGCAGATCATGATCGATCTGTCAAAGGTTCCGGCGAATATTGAGAGAATTGCGTTTACAGTTACCATTTATGATGCAGAAGCAAGACGTCAGAACTTCGGACAGGTTTCAAACTCTTACATCCGTCTGGTAGATGAATCCAATGAGATGGAACTGATCCATTATGATCTTGGGGAGGACTTCTCCATTGAAACAGCAGTAGTTGTAGGAGAACTTTACCGACATAACGGAGAGTGGAAGTTTAATGCCATCGGAAGCGGATTCCAAGGTGGACTTGCAGCACTCTGCGGTCATTATGGTATTGAAGTAGCGTAATGTAAGAGACAGTCGGCTGTTTGGTAAAAATACTAAACAGTTATCAGGTATGGAGCTGTATAGCGAAGCGGATAAGACAATATGGGAGGAAAAATATATGCCAGTTAGTTTAAAAAAAGGACAGAAGGTCAGTCTTACAAAAGGTAACCCGGGACTTAAGAATGTAGTTGTAGGTATCGGATGGGATATCAATGCTTTTGACACAGGCGGAGATTTCGATCTGGATGCAGCAGCGTTCTGTCTGACAGATTCCGGAAGGGTTTCTGATTCGAACGATTTTGTATTCTATGGAAATCTTGTACATCCGTCCGGAGCAGTCCAGCATATGGGAGACAACCTTACAGGTGCCGGAGACGGAGATGATGAGCAGATTAAGATCGATCTGTCAAAGATTCCTGCCAATATCACAAAGATTGCATTTACAGTTACCATCTATGATGCAGAGGCAAGACGCCAGAATTTCGGACAGGTTTCTAATGCCTTTGTGAGAATCTTCAATGAAGTGACAGGAGAAGAAATCCTCAGATATGATCTTGGAGAAGATTTCTCTATTGAAACAGCAGTTGTATTTGGTGAACTGTACAAGAATGGTGACGAATGGAAATTTAATGCCATTGGAAGTGGTTATCAGGGTGGTCTGGCTGCTTTGTGCAACAGTTATGGTGTAGACGTAGAATAGTGCCGGAGGGCAACAGGAGGGACGAAAATGTCAGTAAGCTTACAGAAAGGACAGAAGGTAAATCTGTCAAAGGAGCATGCAGGATTAGCAAAGGTGATCGTGGGACTTGGCTGGGATGAGGCAAAGCCATCCGGCGGTGGTGGATTGTTTGGTGCATTATTTGGTTCTTCATCACATCAGGCAATCGACTGCGACGCTTCTGCAATCATGTTGAAAAATGGTAAATTTACAGATAAAACAGACCTGGTATATTTCGGCAACCTGAAACATAAATCCGGGACAGTCAATCATATGGGAGACAATCTTACAGGAGCAGGCGAGGGAGATGATGAGCAGATCGTTATTGATCTGTCAAGAGTTCCGGCTGAATATGATAAGATTGTCATTGTTGTCAATATCTATCAGGCAGTAAAGAGAAAACAGCATTTTGGAATGATCCAGAATGCATTTATCCGTCTGGTTGATGCCAGAAACAATAAAGAAATGTGCAAATATAATTTAACTGAGAATTATTCAGGTATGACTGCGATGATTTTTGGGGAAATATACAGGTATAACGGTGAATGGAAATTCAACGCCGTAGGAAATGGCACAACAGATCCCGGACTTGGGGAACTCTGCCAGAGATTTGTGTGAAAATAAAAAGAGGAGCTGTTATGGTTCCTCTTTTTATATAAAATCCGGTAACTGTCTGTCCATGATTGAACAGTTGCAAAACCCGAAAGAGGAGGTTGATTATTATGAATGAAATAAACAAAGAGGAGCGAATGCAGGGCCTGTCCGGACAGCAGGTCAGCGAGAGCAAGGCGAAGTACGGCACCAATGAGCTGGCGAAGAAAGAGACTGAATCACTCTGGTCCATGTTCATCGGCGCATTTGATGACATCTGGATCAAGGTATTATGTGCGGCTCTGGCTCTTAAAGTTATCCTGGCTGTGCTGGGAATCTTTGTCCCTGCATTATCCGGCGGAAATGATGTTGTGGAGATCATCAGTATTGTGATCGCAATCGCACTTGCTACCGGTTTCAGTACCCTGTCAGAGTACAGAAATACTTCAAGAAGTGAGGCGCTTCAGGAAGAATACAGCAAGACCTATGCCAAAGTTGTAAGAGACGGAAAGCTGGTCAATATTCTTACCAGTGAAATCGTTAAAGGTGATACGATCCTTATCCAGGCAGGAGATAAGGTTCCGGCAGATGGTCTGTTATTTGAAGGTAAGATCAAAGTATCTCAGGCGGCATTAAACGGTGAATCAAGAGATGAGAACAAAGCAGCAGTAACCAATATGGACGAGGCAGAATCTACGGATTACTCTTCACAGGGAAAAGTCTTTATGGGTTCGGTTGTGACTTCAGGCGAAGGTTACATGATCGCAACTGTTATCGGAGACAGTTCTGAATTAGGAAAGATAAACAAAGCTCTGACAGATACCTCCGAGGAAGAAGAGCGAAAAGATACTTCCAGCCTGAAGCTGGAGGGTGTGGCAGCAGGTATCGGTAAACTGGGTGTGTCAGCTGCAGCGATCGCGGGTATCCTTCATGTTGTCCTGACTCTGATCAGGGCAGATCAGGCAATCACTGTTGTTTCCGTTCTCCTTGTAATAGCGGAAGCAGTTATGCTTATGGCTTCTATCGTGATCATGGCAGTTCCGGAGGGACTCCCGATGATGAACAGTCTGGTTCAGTCAATGAATACAGAGTCCATGTATAAAAAGAATATCCTTGTCAGCCACAAGGCGGCATTTTCAGATTCTGCTTACATGAACGTGCTGTTCAGTGATAAAACCGGAACGATCACACAGGGTAACCTGTCACTGGTAGAATTTATCACAGGTAACGGTGAGATTGTTGATTCCATCCAGAGCAGGGAGTTTATAGAAGCTATCACTCTGAATAACCTTGCAAAGATTTCCTCAGAAGGAAAGGCAATCGGAAGTAACAACATGGACAGAGCACTGCTCTCTTATGCCATTGATCATGGTTATAATGATTATGACAATGATCCGGAGAAGGTAGAAGAGATCAGCGGATTTGATTCCGAGAAGAAATGTGCCACTGTAAAACTGAAAAACGGACTTGTTTACTGGAAGGGTGCTACAGAGAATATCATTGATAAAGTAACACATTACATGCTTCCGGACGGGGAAGAAAGAGAGTTTACAAAGGCAGATAAAGATAAAGTAGAAGAACAGATGCATGCACAGGCAAAGAGAACCATGAAGCTTCTCTCCGTAGCGAAAATCAGCGATGGAAAGACTGTTCTTATGGCAGTTCTGTGTCTGCGTGATAATGTCAGAACAGATGCGGTTGAGACTGTTCAGATTCTCAATGATGCAGGAATCCAGGTAGTTATGGTTACCGGTGATGCAGAGGAAACTGCAGTAGCCATTGCAAAAGAGGCAGGTATTCTTGCAGATGAGAAGAAGGACGTGGTTCTTACCCATGAAGAAATGGAGAAATTATCAGATGAAGAGCTGAAGAAAGTTCTCCCGAACCTGAGAGTGGTAAGCCGCGCGAAACCGCTTGATAAGAAAAGACTGGTATCTCTTTCACAGCAGATTGATAATGTCTGTGGTATGACCGGTGACGGTGTGAACGATGCTCCCGCATTAAAACAGGCAGACATTGGTTTTGCAATGGGAGATGGTACAGCAGTTGCACAGGAGGCAGGAGATGTTGTTATCCTTAATAACAGTCTGACTTCCATTAAAGACTGTGTGCTTAACAGCAGGACTATGGCGAAATCTGTTGGAAAATTCCTCATTTTCCAGCTTACTGTAAATATCAGTACTCTGTTAATGAATATCATTGCACCGATCCTGGGATGGACAGAGCCGTTTTCCATTGTCCAGATCCTTTGGATCAACCTGATCATGGATACATTGGCTGCCATGGCGTTTGGTGGAGAACCTATTCTTGACAGATATATGAAAGATCAGCCGGCAAAGAGAACAGATAATATTCTGACTCCGTACATCAAGTCAGCGATCGGAGTAAGTGCAATATTTATTACCCTTGGTTCTATCCTGATACTTGAGAATATCGGCGGCATTACCAGTTGGGTAATCCCTGCGGGCTGTGCAGATCCGGAGCTTTATGAGAAAACATTTATGTTTGCGTTCTTCATTTATGCGATTATCTTTAACAGTCTGAATACCAGATCTGAGAAGTTTAATCTGTTTGAGCATATCGGGGAGAATAAGAACTTCGTACTGGTAATGGGAGCAATCTTTGTTCTTCAGACCATTATCATTGAAATCGGCGGAAAAGTATTTAACACAACTCTGCTTGAGCCAAAGGCATTACTGGTATCCATGGTACTTGCAGTACTTATTATACCGGTGGATCTTATCAGAAAAGCAATCATGAGCAGGTAAACAATACGTATGAAATAATAATTATGGGGCTGTCGCAGGTAATAACAGTGTGGCAGTCCCATTTTTGGAGGAAGCGAATGAATGGCATTTTATGCGCGGACATGGACAATACCATAATATATTCGTATAAGCGCAATATCGGTGAAAATAAATTAAATGTTGAGTTATATAATGGAAGAGAAATCTCATTTATTTCTGAAAAAACGCATGATCTGTTGAAAAAAGTAAGTGAGAAGATGACTATCATACCAACATCCACAAGGACGGAAGAACAGTATAAACGTATTGATCTGGATATAGGAATCGTACCCTATGCCCTTGTCTGTAATGGAGGAGTACTGCTGGTAAATGGTAAGCGTGACAGAGAGTGGTATCTGGAGTCGCTGCAAATGATCCAGAACAGCAGACCGGAAATGGAAAAAGCGCAGCAGATTCTTGCCGGGGATTCCAGACGAAAGTTTGAGCTGAGATTTCTAGATGAGCTTTTTATTTTTACAAAATGTGAAAAGCCAGAGGAAGTGGTTGAAGATCTGCAGGCAAAACTGACTACGAAGCTGGTGGACGTATTTCATAATGGAGAGAAGGTATATGTTGTTCCTGTAAATCTGAGTAAGGGAATGGCTGTGAGAAGACTTCGAAAGAGGTTGCAGCCTGCATATATCATAGCAGCCGGAGACAGCGAATTCGATGTTTCCATGGTGGAAGAAAGCGACCTGGGATTAGTTCCGGCCGGATTTAAAAAGATTTACGGTAATGGTAGCGACAGATTCAAAGAGACAGTGATGGAAATGGAGGCAGGAAGACTGTTTTCGGAAACATTACTTGAGAAATGTTTGGTTTTATATTTTAAAGAGCCGGACTGACTGCAATTCTATAAAATATTGCAGTCAGTTCGGCTCTTTGTTATATCAGGCTGTTAATCCATACTGACGCGGATTCCGCTCTGACGTTCAGATGGCTGAATGATAACCGTAACATTATCTCCTCCATGCCACTCAAACTGATAAGACTCTCCGGAAGTCTGGCCGATGAAAGTTTTCCAGTAATTCGTTTATTTCATGTATTTTTCCAGAACCGGAAACTGTACAGGTCCGATGTCCAGAATCCGGCGGTGAAATTCTTTCAGGTCGAAATCATCTCCAAGTCTTTTCTGACAGACTGTTTTCAAGTCAAGGAAATTCAGATATCCCCAATAGTATTTCAGATAGTTACCGGGAGTTTCCACAATATACTGATAGATTTCGGCAGCAGTAGAAGCATTGTTGATGCCAAATGCTTTCAGAAAGACAGCAGTGCGGGCTGCATCCCAGCCCCTGTAATGAATGCCGATATCGATCAGGGAGTAAATGCACAGATTCATACTCCTGTTTAACCAGGCAAGCCGGACAGCATTTTTGGCAGAATCCGGATCCTTCATGAGGGAGGCGGCATATTCATAGCCGTAGGATTCCACGTAGGTTGCCCAGCCTTCCACGTAACCGGAGGAGGTGACCAGATATCTGATGTTAGAGGGATTGTTTTCGGCAAAAGAAACTGTCTGGTAAAGATGGCCGGGAAATCCTTCATGTGCCAGTGTGCCGAAAAGTTCCAGAGAAGAGGTACGTCCGGAATCGTTGATATAGATTACGTTGGGGGTTCGGGTATCCACAGGCGGCGTGAGGTAAAAAGCAGGACTTAAGAATTTTTTCATGGAAGGATGAACGGTGCGGAGTTCGTAAGAGGCATCTTTCAGTTCCGGGAAATCTTTTTTCATCAATTCCGGAAGCTTCTCAAGCATCTGAGTCGGTGTCAGCGTAAGTTCACCGGAACATTGATTCAGCCTGTCGATCAGGGAGGAATTCTGTTTCAGCAGGGAAGATATCTCCCGATAGTCGGACAAAAGCTGAGCTGACAGTCTTTTTTCAATTTGTCCGACAGGTACATAGGTTCCTGTCTGGCTTTGCAGCAGGTAGAGGTAATATTCACGCCCACCCTCAAAAAATGCCAGGCCCCGGCTGCTTTTGCCTGTACCGCGAAGACTTTCCAGACTGTCTGCCAGTTCCTGATAAGCAGGGATCACTTCGGTTAAGATCAGTTTATGATGATATGTACAGAGTTTTTTCTGATCTTCGCTGCTAAATGCAGGGTTGGAGAAAGCTTTCAGTTTCTGCGCGAAAATATCATCCATGTAGTTGGAATCAGGATTCGCGACAAAAGAATGACATTGTTTCAGGATACGGTCCAGAGTTGTGTCGCTCATGAAAAGCCCTGACTGGGATTTCTGCTTTTCCAGTTTTATAATACTTTGAAAATATGGCCTGACGGTACTCAGAAGTTTCAGATAATCAGAGATATCTTCTTTTGTCCGGAAAGTATATTCCGCCAGAAGAATGGGAAGTTGTGCCTGCACACCCAGGCCTGGTCCCAGCGGCTCATCCAGGGCGCTGTTTTTTCCAAGGGAGGCTCTGGTGTGAAAATAGAGAAGAAGCATATCACAGGTAAGCCGGTTTTCTTCGGAGAGCTTGGAATAGGCAAAGGATTTCAGCTCTTTCTCATATTCCTGACAGAGACTGGTGGTCTTAGCCGGGTCAGAAAGTGCAGTTCCAAGAGTTGCCTCGGGCTTTCTGATACCTTTTTTTTCAGGGTGTGCAAGAGTGTAGTGAAGGGTGAGGGTATTGCTGCATACTTCGGACCGGAATAATTTTTCCGTAAAGGTCTGAAAACGGGAGTTTTCAGAAACAAAGTGGTCGGAGAGAACACCCATGCTGATGCCAATGGCAAAGACCAGACACAGGCTGAGGATTCTTTTAGGGATATTTTTATAAATACGCATATCCACCTCGGAATCTGCTTTTTACTATCTTATTGAAGGAAGGCATGAAGTATGCTTTCGGTAACATCATTACTGTTCACACACCATTATCCCGCGAGGTGTTTTGGCATAAATATGCCAAAATCCTGAGACATACAAGCCAAAATTCATTCCAAATGCTCGTCACACTTTTTTCATTTGACAAAATTGGGATGTTATGTTAACATACACAAATGCGTAACAAAACGTAATAAAAATGTAATAATTTTACAACGATGTATAACAGGAGTTGATTAGTAAAATGAATAATAAAATAAAGACAATTTTGATGGCAGCAATTATGAGCTCTGTGTTTCTGACACAGGGGGTATGTGTAAGCGCAGCACAGTTTGATGATGGCGCATCAGCATTTTCTGATGGAACAGGAAGTGTAAGTGCTCTGGCAAGTACACTGGCGAAGCAGACAGAGGAACAGACACAGGAGTTTGTTGCGAAAGAAGAGGAAGCAGCTCAGATTCGTGAAGAACGAAGAGTAGAGAAAGCGGAAAAGGCTTCTGAGAAGGCAGAGCAGGAAAAAACAGCCGCGCTGGAGAGTATTCAGCAGACAGTTGAGGATACAAAGAAAAAAATTGCCGAAGAAGCAGAAGCGAAACGTCTGGCAAAGAGACAGGAAGTGGTAAACTTTGCGCTGCAGTTTGAAGGAAATCCTTATGTTTATGGCGGAACAAGTCTTACAAACGGTGCAGACTGCTCAGGATTTGTAATGTCTGTATTTGCCAACTTCGGTTACAGTCTTCCACGTGTGGCTGCAGCGCAGTGTGAGGCATCCACAAAGAAAGATATCAGCCAGCTTGAGCCGGGAGATCTGGTATTCTACGGAAGTGGATATATTGATCATGTGGCACTTTATATTGGAGATGGAAAGATTATCCATGCCAGCAATGCTGCTACAGGAATCAAGATTTCCGATTATGATTATGAGAAGCCGGCAGCTGTAGGTACGTTCATGGAATAGCTGTAACGCCTAAAATTATATGATTCGACAAATTGCACAAAGAATGTCGAGAGGTGGGAAAAGTGGATAAAGTCATACACACTCTATCCACATACCCGGTTATTGAAAAATCCCGTAAATTAAAGTTATACACAAAGTTATCCACATTATCCACATTTTATGTATGTGGAATACTCGATTTACATAAGGAAAAAAGAAACAAATGTTTTGTGTAAAATGATAAATCGACATTTTTGGACGAAAAAATCCACAAATCTATTGACTTTTTTATATTCTAAAAAACATATAATATTGTACAAAAAAGACAAAATATAACAATATATATATAAATAATCAGAATATTCAAAAAGATATTCTACTAAAAAATACAACAACAATGAAAAAAAGAATACATTTGACAGAAACGGGAAATTTCCACATAGGAGAGACAGATGTGGATGAGAAATGCACAAAATGAATTCGGGTGGGGATAACTTTTCACAGATATTATCCACATAGCATGAAGTCCTGTGTCAGATATCTTTGCCGTGCGTCAGCACGCCTGCAGATATCTTCCTTGTCTTTCGCACTCTGCTGAACTGTCTTAAATGTATTATTTACGAGGATTGCTATAGATATCTTTATCATACGTCAGATAAAATCAGCCGGATGAATAGTAAATATTCATCCGGCTGATTTCTGATATATACTATTTTTGTTTCATCCGTTTGATGACTTTCAGACGGGTAAATTCCTCACGTTCTTTCTCCTCCAGTGCATTCTGGATATCTTTGGTCAGTGCCTCGTACTTCGGAATAGTGATATTCTTCAGAGCATTGGCACGTTTCTGAGTTTTCTTGATATTGGCTGCAAGGCGGATGGCTGCATTTTCCACCATGGACAGGCGGATGGACAGCTCTTTTACCTTTTCAAAGGCAGCCTTGGCTTCGTCCAGAGACATCTTTGTGCTGTAGTAGGCATAGGTGGGAGTGTTAGTGGTTTTGTCATATTCCACCAGAGGAATTTCCGTACCCATAACACTTCGGGTTTTAATGCGTATAGAGTTCTCGACAGGAACCGTACACGCGATCTGCTGGACAAAGGCGATACCAATCTCCATATTGGCTTTCTGCAGTGCTGTATAGGCAGTGCGGAAAGTCACATCAATCTGTGTCTGGATATCCTTTGCCTGATCGATCAGCTCCATCATTTCACGAATCAGGATGTTACGCTTTTTGTCCATCAGTTCATAGCCCTGACGGGAAAGCTTCAGTGAGTTCTTTGCAAGTATCAGGTTTCCCTTGGTGGGAAAGGTATTCGGATCCATGTAATCACCTCGCTTCTTTTAGCGTACTGTTTCGTGATAGTACTTGTCGAGGATCTTCGTATCAATTCGGTCGAGCTCTTCTTTCGGAAGAAGTCCCAGAAGCTCCCAGCCCTTATCCAGGGTTTCGGTGATGCTTCGGTTCTCGGTTTCGGACTGGCCGACAAATTCACTCTCAAAGGCTTTACCAAATACCAGATAGCGTTTATCCAGCGGGGAAAGCTCATCCTCACCGATAACGGAAGCAAGGGCTCTGGCATCTCCAACCTTTGCATAGCAGGAGAAAAGCTGATTTGCCACGTCCTGATGGTCTGCTCTTGTATAGCCTTCACCGATACCGTCCTTCATCAGACGGGAAAGAGATGGCAGTACGTTAATAGGCGGATAGATTGCCTGTCCATGAAGCTGTCTGTCCAGAACGATCTGACCTTCGGTGATATAACCGGTAAGGTCAGGGATCGGGTGAGTGATATCATCGTTTGGCATGGTCAGGATCGGGATCTGGGTTACGGAACCCGGTTTGCCTTTTACGATACCAGCACGTTCGTACAGGGTTGCAAGCTCACTGTACAGATAACCCGGATAACCTTTACGGGACGGAATCTCACCTTTGGAGGAGGAAACCTCTCGCATGGCCTCGCAGAAGGATGTGATGTCTGTCAGGATGACCAGGATGTGCATTCCTTTTTCAAAAGCAAGATACTCTGCGGCAGTGAGGGCAATCTTCGGTGTAAGAAGACGTTCAACAACCGGATCATTTGCAAGATTCAGGAACATAACTACATGGTCTGCAGCACCGCTTTCCTCGAAGGTACGGCGGAAAAATTCCGCTACGTCATATTTGACACCCATTGCCGCGAAAACAATGGCAAAATCTTCATCAGAGTCCTCTCCCAGAGAAGCCTGCTGTACGATCTGTGCAGCCAGCTTGTCGTGTGGAAGACCATTTCCGGAAAAGATCGGAAGCTTCTGTCCTCGGATCAGGGTGGTCAGTCCGTCGATTGCGGAAATACCGGTGTTGATATAGTTTCGGGGATATTCACGTGCTACCGGGTTCAGCGGCAGACCATTGATGTTTAATTTTACATCCGGGGTGATGTCCCCCAGACCGTCGATGGGCTGTCCGATACCGTTAAAGGTTCGTCCGAGGATTTCCGGGGAAAGCCCGATCTCCATGGGACGTCCGGTCAGCCGGGTATGGGTGTTGCCTAAGGACATACCGTCTGTTCCTTCAAAAACCTGGATAACAGCCTTGTCCTCATAAATCTCAATAATACGGCCGATCTTGCGAGTCCCGTCATCCATGTGAAATTCAACGATTTCCTCATAGGAGGCATTCTTGACGCCTTCCAGGACCACCAGAGGTCCGTTTATTTCGCTTAAGCCTAAATATTCAATTGCCATAAACTTCTCCTCTCTGTTACGACTCATAGCCGGTTATGGCTATGAATGTAACTGTTCCGGCATCAGCCGTTTTTTTCCATTATGTTATCATAGAAAGTATCAATGTCCTGCTTGTATTGGTCGAATTTATCAAGCTGATTATTTGCCACATCATATTTAATGGAAATAATTTTTTCAAAAATGTTGTTCCCCTCTTTCAGTACGGAAACCGGCATTCCACGGTTGATGAGTGCACGGCATTTTTCATAAAGATAGAGGATCGTTTCCATCATTTTAAACTGTTTTTCCATTGGTACGCAGGTGTCTTCTGCGTGAAAAGCGTTCTGCTGGAGGAAGCCCAGACGGATGACTCTGGCAATTTCCAGCGTCAGTTTCTGGTCATCCGGAAGAACGTCGCTTCCGATCAGCTTGACGATCTCCATCAGGGAGCTCTCCTGATTCAGGATTGCCATGAGCTGATTCCTGTCTGCTACAAATTTCGGGGAAACATGTTCTCTGTACCATGGAGTCAGGTCTTCCAGATATTCACTGTAGCTGGTGAGCCAGTGGATTGCCGGGAAGTGACGGGCATAGGCAAGGGATTTGTCCAGTCCCCAGAAGCAGCGGACGAAACGTTTGGTGTTTTGTGTGACAGGCTCTGAGAAGTCACCACCCTGTGGAGAAACTGCTCCGATAATGGAGACAGAGCCTTCGGTTCCGTTTAAGTTCTGCATCATTCCTGCACGTTCATAGAATGCGGACAGCTTGGATGCCAGATATGCAGGGAAACCTTCCTCTGCAGGCATTTCCTCCAGACGGCCGGACAGTTCTCGAAGAGCTTCTGCCCAACGGGAAGTGGAGTCTGCCATGATAGCTACGTCGTAACCCATGTCCCGGTAATATTCCGCAAGAGTTACACCTGTATAAATAGAAGCTTCACGCGCCGCAACAGGCATGTTGGAAGTATTGGCGATCAATGTGGTTCTGTCCATCATCAGGTTTCCGGATTTCGGGTCGATCAGTTTACTGAAATCTTCCAGAACCTGAGTCATCTCGTTTCCACGTTCTCCGCATCCAATGTAGATGATAATGTCTGCATCAGACCATTTTGCAATCTGATGCTGAGTCATGGTCTTACCTGTACCGAAACCTCCCGGAACAGCGGCTGTACCGCCCTTGGCAATCGGGAAAAGAGTGTCCAGGATACGCTGGCCTGTGACAAGCGGGACGCTTGCGGGGAAACGTTTGTGGGTTGGTCTCGGGATACGGATCGGCCATTTCTGTGCAAGTGCCAGATCTTTGGTGGTTCCGTCTGCGAACTGAATGGTTACGATCGGTTCCAGAATGGTGTATGCTCCGTCAGATGCCGCGTGGATAACTGTGGCTTCTGTAAGATTCGGAGGAACCATGGATTTATGGAGAATGGAGTCTGTTTCCTGAGTTTCTGCGATAACAGAGCCGGGACCTACAACATCTCCTTCTTTTACTATGATGTGAGTGTTCCATTTTTTTTCTGTGTCAAGAGAATCAACGCTGACACCTCGTGAAATATATTTGCCTGAGGCTTTGGCGATCTCTTCCAGAGGACGCTGGATACCATCAAAAATATTGTGGATGATTCCAGGTCCCAAAAGTACAGAAATGGCATCTCCGGTTCCTGTAACTGTATCGCCTGGTTTCAGTCCTGTAGTCTCCTCGAAAACCTGTACGGTGGTCATGCCTTTCTTCAGGCCGATGATCTCACCTACCAGATGTTCCGGACCTACATAGACCATCTCGGAAATCTTAAATCCGCTGTCGCCCTTCAGATAAATGACGGGGCCGTTGACACCGTAGATAATACCTGTATTACTCATGTTCTGGTCCTCCGTCAAACTTGAATTCTTTGTATGCTGCCTCAAAATTTCCTGCAAAAGAGTGATCGATCAGGATGTTTTTCTGAGGAATCGTAGCGCGGATACCGCCAAGAAAAGAGTCCTTTGCAAGCTGGATAGCAGTACCTGTTGTATGCTGAAGTTTCTCTGCAAGAGATCTGTCCTCCGGAGAGAGATAGATGGTAATCTCATCATTTCCCGCGAAATCCAGAGCTTCTTTGATCTTAGCAGTTAAATAGTTCTCATACTCCGGAGTTTTGGTAAAGGATTCCAGAAGTCCTTTTACTTCGGAGAAAATTTTCTCTTTTAATTCGTTTTGTTTTCTGGTCCAGTCACGCTTGATCGTGAGCTGTTCTGCGGAGAGAGCCTTGTTTATTTCACGTCGGGCGCTGGCAGTTTCCGCTTTGATCTGTGTCTGGGCGTTTTCTTCACTGAGAGTTTTGTGTTCTTCTGCCATTTTCTCCAGAGCCGCTTTATGCTCATCGAGAATGGCGGCAGCTTTTTCGTGGGCTTCCTCTACAGTGATATCATAAAAATGGCTGAGTTTTTCATCAATTGTCATGTTAACACCTGCCTGTAATATTTAGATTGTAACTGTTCACTCCGTTCACAGTAACGTAGCCAAAATTCATTCCAGATTGCCTGCGGCAATGGGATTTTGGCTTGTATGTCTCGAGATAGTGGTGTGTGAACAGTAACATTAGATTTACTATTGGTAACTGTTTTACAGTTTTAAACCAATAGCTTCATTCACATATGAAGTGATAAAATCCGGTTTGCGGCCAGTACCGTGCCTGTCGGGAATTTCAATGATCAGAGGGGTCTTGTGATGAAGCTTTACATCATCTATAATTTCGGGAAACTCCCGGCCGAATTTCTCGGTCAGGAGTATGATTCCGATTTCTTTATTGGAGATAGCTTTCTGCAAAGCATCTTTTAATTCATCATGTGTGTGTACGACCACGCCCTCCACACCTGCCAGTCTCATCCCTGTGTAGGTATCGATATTGTCGCTGATCAAAAACATCTGCATCTTATAACTGTCCCAGGATCATGAAGGAGATGATCAGTCCATAAAGGGCAACACCTTCTGCAAGACCTACGAAAATAAGGGATTTACCAAGGATACTCTGATCCTCGCTGATAGCACCTAATGCTGCGCTTGCCGCACTGGCAACGGCAATACCACCACCGATACAGGAAAGTCCGGTTACAAGAGCTGCTGCGATATAACCCATACCTGTTGCAAGTGTGCCTTCAGAGCCTGCAGCGGCCTGTACGGAAGAAGCACCTGTGAACATAACTGCAATGGCGATAAGCATGGTTCCAAAGAAGAAGAATGCGTTTACACCGAGAGCTGTTTTGTAACGTCCGCGGTTTTTTTCACCGATGAGATAGTAGCCAAATGGAAGAATGATGCTGAGTACCAGTGCGATTGCTAAAATGATCTGTGCGATTGTTGTCATAATTAAATCTCCTCTTTTCTTAGATTGTTGATACACTAGGGTCAAAAGGTTAAAAGTCGTTCGTGATTGCACGATAAGACTTCTGAACCTGGGACCCGCCAAACATGAGGAAGTAGCGATTTGCGTAGTAAATCTGCGGATTCCGAATGTTTGAGAATTGTGGGAGCTGTTTTACAGCGGAGCAATTCGTGTATATTGCGATTAGATCAAAATATATTTTGATCTAATCATTTCTATTTTACAGAGCGGAACGGCTCAAATTTACGTCCTGTACCTTTGTAGAAGCGGCTGAACATTTCGTAATATTCCAGACGAAGCACCTGGATACCGACGATCAGGCCTTCCATACCACATACAAAAAGGTTTCCCAGAACTACTACTATCCAGTTCAGGTTTCCGCTTTCTGCGCCTGCAAGCATGAGAACGACTTCCATCATCGCTGCATGGCTGACTGCGAAAGCTCCGATACGGACGAAGGAAAGGGTATTGGAGAAGTAGCTTAACAGGACTTCAAACATTTCAAAAAGTCCCTGTACAACGAACATTCCCTTCTCTTTTGGCATAACTTCTGATTTCTTCTCAATGAGGGCTGTAAGTGGCTCTTTCAGGAAGATCAGGATCAATGGTACGCCGAACATGATAAACAGTACGATTCCGCCGGGAAGTGTTTTGCCATTCAGTATAAGTGCAATGGAGACAACTGCAGAGCCGTAGAATACCAGACCGGCCACTGAGTTTGTATCAAACCAGATGTGTTCTACATCTCCGGCCTTCCAGGCATTCAGGATGTTAAATACCATACATAAAAGGATCAGGCACATACCAAAACCAATGGCAACAATAAATACTGTATTCAGCTTTCCGATAAACGGAACTGACATCATATTGTTCATCGGGCGAAGCCACAGGGCAGGTATCACATCTTCGAATCCGAAGATACTTCCGAACATAAATCCGAAGATTGTGGAGAACACACCTGCACAACTGATAATGCCTGCCAGTGTGATATGTTTGAATTTATAAAGCAGGAAACCTCCGATAAAGAGCAGCAATCCCTGTCCCACATCACCGAACATTGCACCGAAAATAAAGGAATAAGTCAGTGCTACAAACCATGTGGGATCCATCTCGTTATAGGCCGGAAGACCATACATCTTAATGTACATTTCAAATGGTTTAAACAGTTTCGGGTTCTTCAGTTTCGTTGGTGGCTGCTGGTGTATACCTGGCTTCAGATGTTCGTCCTCTTCACCGTCAATAATACAGAAAATGCGGCTGTCGTCTTTGATATCATTCTGGAAAGAATGGGCATCTTTCTCTGTCATCCATCCACATAAGATATAGAAAACGTCTTTATCCCCATGTGTACATGCCGCAAGTCTGCGCACATCAAAGTTACCGGAAAGCTGTGTGATAGCATTGCGTGATGCAACGATATCTTTCTGATTTCTAAGAAGAAAATCTGTTTTTTTCTGATCGGCAGATGCCAGATCAGCAGCAGCTCTGTTGCGTGTTTCAGTCAGTTGTTCGAAAGCTTCTTTTGCTGTTCCCTTATAAGTATCCGGCATATAAATACGCTCGAAGTGCATGGAAGAATAGACGGCTTTTACTTTCTGGGCTTCGTGCTCCGGGACAAAATACAGACCCCAGACATACTGGTCATCTTCATCACATTTAATGAAAATTGTGTCCAGATTTTCGTAAATATACTTTTCAAATTTCTGGTAATATTCCTTCTCAATCCTTCCGAAACGGAAGTGGATGAACTGGAATTTCAGGATTGAGGAAATATTGTAATTAATATTTCTGAACGGGCGGATCACTCGCAGAGATTCATCCAGAGCTGCAAGCTGACTCTCCAGATCAGCACGTTTATTGCTTAGTTCCCGATAATCAGACTGAATCCGGCGGATTGTATTTAAAGCCTGTTCAGTATCCATAGGTTTGGCAGAAATCTTCTCCGGATCTGCCAGTTCATCATAGAAACTGTTGGCAGTAGAGAGTGCTTCCTTAT
Organism: Blautia sp. ZXY-1-B12; assembly: GCF_056339915.1. Taxonomy (NCBI): domain Bacteria; kingdom Bacillati; phylum Bacillota; class Clostridia; order Lachnospirales; family Lachnospiraceae; genus Blautia; species Blautia sp. ZXY-1-B12. The sequence continues at coordinate 23,648 of NZ_JBWJVP010000240.1, forward strand.
ATGGATTGATTTCCATAAACGGAGAAAGACTCTCTACTGCGGTCAGCTCGGAAAGGGCATTTTCCAGATGAATTTCGTACTTGGAAAGATAGGTGTTTACCACTCTGTCAATATCGGCCTTAGGACCGGTAATGCTCAGGAACTTCATTTTCTCAATCATAAATTCACCTCCTGGTTAATGTTCTTTAAACTGCGAAGCAGTTATTCAGTTATGCGTCATATAGAAATCAACTGTTGCAAATATAACGCATGGCTTCATCATGCTGCACACCGTAACGTACGCATTCAATGGCGATAGTCAGGCGGTTTACTTCGTGTTCCTTGTTATACAGATAAGAATAGATCACTGCTACAGAATATGGATTTCTGTGGGATTCCTTCTCAAGGATCGAGCGGTGGATGTGGTTGTAGAATTCTTCCAGATTGGCTGCGGTAAGCTGTTCATATTTGTTGCCGTACCATGTTTTCTGGAAAATTCTTCGACCTTCTTCGTATGAAGGTGCTTCCACCAAAGCTGTGATCTCTTCTTTCTTTAACTTATAATTTACAGGGATCAGCAGGGCATAAATACTTGCCGGATCCATGTTGTAATACCTTTTGGAACGCTGGATAAACTGCAGGTTCAGCATATCAAATTTCTCGCCGTAAGTGCAGGTAATCTCTTCCAGATCTTTACCTTTAAACAGCTTCTTACGGATGTTCCAGATCTGGGTAAAATAGTACAGATCCAGTGCCATACCATAGTCGAAGAGAAGTGCTGTTTCATGCTCCTGGATCTTCGAAAGCGGGATGTAAAATTCGTTTCCTTTGAGGCAGGAGATCAGTTCCTCCATGGTGGAACAGGTAGTGATCCGGTCTACATCAATATTGGAATGCAGACGGAAAAATTCACGGTACGGAGAAACATCTACAGGATCCGTGTCGCGGTGATCGAAGATATTTGTCATGACTTCCTTCAGTACACGGATTTCATATCGCTTGGAATACAGATCCAGAAATTTACGCTGTTCCGGGTTGGCAAAGTGATAAATTCTGGAGAAATTCTGGAATATGGATTTCTTCAGAAGCTTCTCAATCTGGCCACGGTGCAGGGTATTTTCATCCAGTGCATCCCACCTGGAAGAGTATTCCGGCATTCGCTTCAGATAGGCGGCTACCTGCGTGACATCGGAGAGTTGGAGGATTTCCTCGAACTGATCCATGGTAGTAAGCCTGCTCTGCATTGCGCGGATTTTCGTGGAAAGTCCGCTGTAGGAGAGTACGCCTCCCATTGTTTTTCACTTCCTTTCCTGATGTCATTTAGCGTTTGAGACAGATCTTTACATAGCCAGTATTTTCTCAAACAATTCTCTTGAAAGTTGTGAGTGCTGCTGTTCGTAATGAGCATCCAGTGAAGAAAAGGTAGCGTCTGTGTCTGCACGTAACTGTGCCAGGCGAGAATCTTTTTCTTCTTCCAGTTGCTGACGGATCCGTTGAATCTGCTCTGCTGTCCGGGTCTCCAGCTGCTCGTCATAATTTTTACATTTCTGTTCTGCCTCTTCAGAAAGCTGTTGCTTTTGCCGGTCGCAGTCTTCCATGATGCGTTGGGCTGTAAGCTCGATTTCAGATAATTTGTCAAGTATCTGCTCCATCTTCAACCTCCTTAGTTGTCAAAATTTTACAAAAAAACCAGATTTACTATGCGCAAAATAGTAATATCTGTTAGATATCATACACCCTTTTGTTAAAAAAAACCATCTAAATTTTTTCCAGAAAGAAAAAAATTGTTATTTTTTAGACAAGTTAAAGAAACCTCCTGCGAATATCTGTCCGGGATGTAATTGACGTTAGGAGTATGGTATGGTAGTTTATTGGTGGCAGGAAATTGCACGCACATCTTGCGTAAAGCATTTTTCAAACACGCTCTGGAGATATAAGAAAAGGAACAGGAGATTTTTATGAGATTAAGAAATATTCCGGGAGCTCAGGATGCAATTCTGGAGAGCCCTTATGTGGTGCAGGAACCACAGACAAAGAAAGGACACTGGGGGGAGGTTTTTGTGAAAAAGCAGCCTCTTCATATTGAAGTAGGGATGGGAAAAGGAAGATTTCTTATGGATTTGGCCCGGCTGCATCCGGATATCAATTATATAGGAATCGAGATGTATGACAGCGTTCTTCTTCGCGCATTGCAGAAGAGAGAGGAACTGGAGGAGAATGGAGAGGTTTATTCTAATTTATTTTTTATGAGAGTGGATGCCAGACTTCTGCCGGAAATCTTTGAGAAAGGTGAAGTGGATAAGATTTATCTGAACTTCTCTGACCCCTGGCCCAAAGCCCGCCATGCAAAACGTCGCCTGACATCCAGAGAATTCCTGGCACGTTATGACCAGATTCTGGTTCAGGATGGAAAAGTGGAATTTAAGACAGATAATAAGGAACTGTTTGAATTTTCCCTGGAAGAAGTGGAGGAAGCCGGATGGAATCTGGAAGCTTCTACCTTTGATCTGCATCATAATGAAGAGATGGTACAGGGAAATGTTATGACAGAATATGAAGAGAAATTTTCTTCTATGGGAAATCCAATCTGTAAGATGGTGATTTCCAGAGAGTGTCACAGATAAAAAAGCAGAGCAATCATCTGGTTTATAGCAATTCCGTAGTGAAGTGGATTGCGATTATTCATTTGATTATCTATTGTGGCTGGCAGTGCATATTATAGTATAAGAAAATTTCGGGGCGCTTCGCGCCCCGAAGGAGTCAGCTGGTGAAACGAAAAAGTTCTTTCCATAATAAAATGCTACAATTCCGCTATGAACACAAAAACTTTGATAATACCTTCAGCCGCCTGCGGAAATCCGCAGAAGAGGTCAATAAAACACTTAACAAAATGTCCCAAAACGACGAAAAAAAGGAAAAATAAATGAAATAGAAAAAAAATCTGATTTTTTTTGAAAAAACCTATTGACATTTAAACGACTATTATATATAATATCACTTGCGTTGAGGGTGATGCAAAACTTCAACACAGAGAAAAACAAAAGAATATGCGCTTTTAGCTCAGTTGGTAGAGCACCTGACTCTTAATCAGGGTGTCCAGGGTTCGAACCCCTGAAGGCGCACTAAGAACACTGTTTTTGCGGACAAAGCGATTGCCGCGGGGACGGTGTTTTTTATGTTTTATGGGAAAGTGAAAAATAAAGGTGTCTGGGAAATAGATAGAAATGAAATATTTACGCCCTTGCGGAGAAAGTTCCACAAGGGCGTAAAAGTATTTTATGCTGCTGATAGCGCTTGAAGAACACAGGGTCAAGCTGGTAAATATCTTCATGCAGGAGAGAAGACTGCTGTGCAAGATGCAGATAAACTCTCTTTATAACCAGTCATCACACTTTATACAAACCATCCTGATAACATTGAAATCCCTCCCTGTTGGAAAGAGTTGATGACATTGAATTTTTATAAGTCGGAAACATATAAGACATTGCAAGAAAAAGAAAAGGGTTTGTGAAAAGATTTTAACGCTTTTCGTATCAAAAGATGCACTATGGCTTCTGATTATGTTATACTCTATACTCAGTGTATTGTCGAAAGAAGAGGAATAAGTCAAATATCTGGGTTCCGGTCTGGTCAAAGGAGGTTACGGTATCGAATGAAAAAAATACTAAAAAGAACAGGAAAAATATTTTGCCTTTTCCTGCTGATCGTGGTGCTGGTAAATATACTTTCACCTCTTTTTTGCAGGAAACCGGACGAAACATATGTGGAAAGTCTGAGAAAGACAGAATTTACATCAGAGACAGCAGGCGTAGAAAGGATTTGCTGCATTGACGATAATGAAGAGGCACTTTTGTGGAGGCTTCGTATGATTGGCACTGCGAAGGAGAGCATTGTACTGTCTACCTTTGACTTACGCGCGGATGATAATGGCACTAAAATTCTTGCCGCATTGAATTGCGCTGCGGCAAGAGGTGTGAAGATTCAGTTATTGATCGATGGAATTTATCAGCAACTGTTTCTGGCTGGAAGCAGCGATTTCCAGGCTCTGGCATCATATGAGAATGTGGAAGTGGGAGTTTACAATCCGGTGACACCGGTCAATCTGTTTAAGGTGAATTATCGCATGCATGATAAATATCTGATCGTGGATGAGAAAATGTATCTGCTGGGCGGACGCAACAGCAATGATATCTTTCTGGGGGATCAGACAAAAGGCATTAATGAAGACAGAGATATCCTGGTGTATGATACATCAGAAGGACAGGGAGAGTCTCTGAACCAGCTTGAGGATTATTTCCATAAAATATGGAAGGAAAGCTGTGTGAGCATTAAAAACGGCAAACAATCTTCTAGATATACGGATGCATACCGGCACATGGAAGAAATTTACATATCTCTGCTGAAAAGGTACAATGATATAGAAACCTACAGTGCATGGGAAAAGGATACGATAGAAGCAAACAAGATCACTCTGATCAATAATGGAATTGAGGCGGGACGAAAAACACCGCAGGTTCTCCAGACAATTCAGTATCTTACTGAAAATGCAGATCATGTAATAATACAGACTCCTTATGTGATCTGTAATGGTTACATGTATGATGTATTGCAGGGGATTTCAGATCATGCAAAGCTTCAGATCGTGCTAAATGCAGTGGAAAAAGGCTCTAATCCATGGGGCTGTACAGATTATCTTAATCAGAAAAAGAAAATTCTGGAAACAGGGGCAGATGTGTATGAACTGATGAATGATTATCCGGTTCATACAAAAGCTGTGCTGATAAATGACCGTCTGTCAGTAGTAGGTTCCTATAATCTGGATATGCGAAGTACTTATCTGGATACGGAACTGATGCTGGTAATTGACAGCGAAAAACTGAATCAGCAGATTCACGAAACAGAATCAGATTATATGGAAAAAAGCAAAGAGGTACTTGCAAACGGTCAGGAAACCGAAGGCGCAAAGTACCAGGGGAAAGTGTTGAATCGGAAAAAGAAGTTATACTACGGTGTGCTCAGGATTATCATTCGTCCTCTTCGGCAGCTGCTTTAGAGTGTGTTTGGAAAATCATTCCCAAAATCTCCTGCAAATTGTGACGCACATCTTGCGTAAAGCATTTTTCAGACACGTTCTAGAAAATAGTATCACAAGTATATGTCATATAAATGTTCAGTAGCTGAAAAAAAGCGTTGTCAATCAGACTACAGAAGATTAAAATAGACATAAAAGCAGTTGTTACAACTGTTGTTGATGTAAAGGAGGAAAAGCTTTTATGGACTTAAAGAAATTTGTACTGGAAGGTAATCCTGTATGCAGAAAGGAAGCTGTAATCGTGGGCGATCATTTCAGGATTACAATGCTGACAACTGCCCTGATCCGTTTTGAGTACAGCGAAGACGGAGGATTTGAGGACAGAGCAACACAGATGGTATGCAATCGTGATTTCCCGGTGCCGGAATTCAGGGTGAGCGATGGCGGTGAGGAATTACATATTTACACCAAAGACCTGGAAATCCACTATGACAGGCAGAAATTTTCTCCAAGCGGTCTGATGATACGTGTTGCGGGTGGAAAAGCCAGCGAGCGTGTGTGGCATTATGGTGATGAACCGAAAGATCTGCTGGGAACAGCCAGAACCCTGGATGAAGCAGACGGTGAGATTCCGCTGAGTCATGGCATTATGTCCAGAAACGGTTTTTCAGTGTTGGATGATTCCCACACAATGGCTATGGGCGAAGATGGAATGGTAGAGCCACGTCAGGGAAACAGAGCAGACTTTTATTTCTTTGGATATGGTCACAGATATGTGGAATGTCTGCAGGATTTTTACAGATTATGTGGAAAAACACCTCTGCTTCCAAGATATACGTTCGGAAACTGGTGGAGCAGATATCACAAATACACAGAGACAGAGTACAAAGAACTGGTAGAGCGTTTTGAGAAAGAAGAAGTGCCATTTTCTGTTGCAGTTGTAGATATGGACTGGCATCTGGTAGAGGATGTACCTCCTGTATATGGAAGCGGATGGACAGGATATACCTGGAATAAGAAGTTTTTCCCAAATCCGCCTGAATTTATGGACTGGCTGCACAAACATGGATATAAGATCACATTGAACGTACATCCGGCAGATGGAGTGCGTGCTTATGAAGAAGCCTATCCGAGAGTTGCAGAGAAGATGGGAATTGATCCTGCAAGTAAGGAACCGGTACTTTTTGATATGACAGATCCGAAATTCATTGAGACATATTTTGAGGAACTGCATCATCCGATGGAAGAAGAGGGAGTAGACTTCTGGTGGCTTGACTGGCAGCAGGGAACTGTAACCAAGGTTCCGGGACTGGATCCGCTCTGGATGCTGAACCACTATCACTATCTGGACAGCAAGTGGAAAGGAAAACGTGCGCTGACTTTCTCAAGATATGCAGGTCCAGGAAGCCACAGATACCCGGTCGGTTTTTCCGGTGATACGTTCATTACCTGGGAGAGTCTGAAATTCCAGCCATATTTCACAGCAAATGCCAGCAACATCGGTTTTGGATGGTGGAGTCATGATATCGGTGGACATATGTTTGGATACAGAGACGACGAGCTCACTGCAAGGTGGGTACAGCTTGGAGTCTTTTCACCAATGAATCGTCTGCACAGCACAGATAACCCGTTTAATGGAAAAGAACCGTGGAAATACAACCAGATTGTAGAAACAGTAATGAAGAATTTCCTGAAACTGCGTCATAAGCTGGTTCCGTATCTTTACACCATGAACCGTCGTGCAAGCAGAGCGGGACTGCCGCTGGTACAGCCGATGTATTATCTGGAGCCGGAGCGCGAGGAAACCTATGAAGTACCGAACAACTATTATTTCGGTACAGAGATGATGGTATCTCCAATCACAGATAAGCTGGATCCGGTAACAGGACTTGCAGGCGCAAAGACATGGATCCCGCAGGGAATCTGGTATGATTTCTTTAACGGAAGAGCATATAAGGGCGGCAGAAAAGTGGATCTCTGGAGAGATATTTATGAGATGCCGGTACTTGTGCGTGAAGGCAGCATCATTCCACTGAAGGACATGGAAGGATATGATAATTCCATTGAGAATCCTGAGAAACTGGAAGTACTTGTATATCCTGGAGAATCAGGAGAATTTGTACTCTGGGAAGACGATGGGGACACACCGGAAGACCTGGATGAGAACTGGGTATCCACCAGAATGACGAAGACTGCAGATGAGAATGGAACAGTATTTATTGTAGAAGCTGCGCAGGGAAATACAGCAGTGATTCCGCAGAAACGTTCCTGGAAGATCCGCTTCTGCAACATTCAGGACAAACCGCAGGAGGTTACTGTAAACGGACAGGTATATAAGGATGCAGAGTTCGCAGAGGATAAGAAGCTTCATGGAACAATAGTGATTCTGAAGGATGTGCCGGCAGATGCACAGGTGAAGGTTACTTTTGCGGCAGATGCAGCTGTTTATCAGAGAGACTATGCAGAAGAGGTCTATGAGATTCTGGAAAAAGCACAGATTACCTATGCACAGAAGACAGAGGTTTATAAAGTAGTGAAAGAGCTGGGCACAGAAGCAGTGCCTGTTCTGGTATCCATGAATTTGAATCCGTCATTGCTTGGGGTACTGATGGAGATTCTTACAATGGGAATTTAATCGAATCAAGTAAGTGTGCCAACAAGTTGATTTCTCGAACAATCTTGCGTCTAAATTCCTTATTTCCGCGTTGTCGTCGGTCGCCGTAGCCACCGCTACGCCTCCTTCCTCCGCCTTGAAATAAGAAAATTTATCCTGCAAGATTGTTTCAAGAATCAACTTGTCGGCACACTAGTTCTCTGCGGTAACACAAAAATCCCGCTCACAGTTGTGTCTTACTGTGAGCGGGATTTCACATTTTAAAAGAAGGAGTGCCGGATCTTGCGATCCGGCAAGTATGAAAAAGAAAAAGTTTTATTATAAATAAAGCGTTTGCTTTATTTGCTTATTAATATACAGGGAAAATGTGTGCAAAATGTGATGGACTGTTGAAGAAATTGTGATTAAATTCTAAAAAACTTATAAAAAAAAGAAAAAGACCTGAAAAGGTCTGTAAAAAGAAGGAGGGCCGGACCTTACGGTCCGGCATAAGTATGAAAAAGAAAAAAGTTAAAAATCTATGTGAAAAAGCATTTGCAACCTGTCTGTAAAGCATTTGCTTTATTTGCTTATTAATATACAGGGAATTTGTGAGCAAAATGTGATGGACTGTTGAAAAAAACGTGATTAAATTCTAAAAAACTTATAAACTGGCAGGAAGAAAACACAAGGTGGAAAACTGAAAATAAGCATTGTAAAAATCCGAACTGTAATTTATAATAAAATTTAATGGTAACGGTTCAATATCTTTACAGTTACAAATAATGAGAAACAAGGAGGAAAACATGAAAAGAGAAACAGTCGTCGTACTGGATTTCGGCGGTCAGTACAATCAGCTGGTTGCCAGACGTGTAAGAGAATGTAACGTATACTGCGAAATCTATTCATACAAGACCGATCTTGAGAAAATCAAGGCAATGAATCCTAAGGGAATCATCCTTACCGGTGGTCCGAACAGCTGCTATGAGGCAGATTCACCTACATGCAATAAAGAATTATTTGAGCTTGGTATTCCTGTTCTGGGACTCTGCTATGGCGCACAGCTTATGATGCATGTTCTGGGCGGAAAAGTTGAGAAAGCAGATGTGAGCGAATATGGAAAGACAGAGGTTCTGGTAGATAAGACAGATTCTAAAATCTTCAAAGACGTATCTGACAAAACAATCTGCTGGATGAGCCACACAGATTATATTTCTCAGGTTGCACCAGGATTTGAGATTGCTGCTCATACAGCAGACTGTCCGGTAGCAACTGCACAGAATGAGGAGAAGAAGCTGTATGCGATCCAGTTCCATCCGGAAGTGCTTCATACAGTAGAAGGAAAGAAGATGCTTTCCAACTTCGTACTTGGTGTATGCGGATGTGCCGGAGACTGGAAAATGGATGCCTTTGTTGAGCACACTATCAGAGAAATCCGCGAGAAGGTCGGGGATGGAAAAGTTCTTCTTGCCCTGTCAGGTGGTGTTGACTCTTCCGTTGCAGCAGGACTTCTTTCCAGAGCAATCGGAAAGCAGCTTACCTGTGTATTTGTAGACCATGGTCTTCTTCGTAAAGATGAGGGAGATGAGGTTGAGGGTGTATTCGGACCAAACGGTCAGTTTGACCTGAACTTTATCCGCGTTAATGCACAGCAGAGATACTATGACAAGCTGGCAGGTGTTACAGAGCCTGAAGCAAAACGTAAGATCATCGGTGAAGAATTTATTCGTATTTTTGAAGAAGAGGCCAAGAAGATTGGTGCGGTAGATTTCCTGGCACAGGGAACTATCTATCCAGACGTTGTAGAGAGTGGTCTGGGCGGAGAGTCCGCAGTGATCAAATCTCACCACAATGTAGGCGGACTTCCGGATTTCGTTGATTTTAAAGAAATCATTGAACCGCTCCGCGACCTTTTCAAGGATGAGGTTCGTAAAGCAGGTCTGGAGCTTGGAATTCCGGAGAGACTGGTATTCCGTCAGCCATTCCCGGGACCGGGACTTGGAATCCGTATTATCGGTGAAGTTACCGCAGAGAAGGTTCGTATTGTACAGGATGCAGACTTCATTTATCGTGAAGAGGTAGACAATGCTGCAGCTGAGTATAAGAAAGAACATGGTGAAGATCCTTCATGGATGCCGAACCAGTATTTTGCAGCACTGACAAATATGCGAAGTGTAGGCGTTATGGGTGACTTCAGAACTTATGATTACGCTGTAGCGCTCCGCGCAGTGAAGACTATCGACTTCATGACAGCCGAATCTGCTGAGATTCCGTATGCAGTACTGAATAAGGTTATGAACCGCATTATTAACGAAGTTAAGGGCGTTAACCGCGTATTCTATGACCTGACCAGCAAGCCACCGGGTACGATTGAATTTGAATAAATCGAGTTGCTTAAAAAAGCCAGTGTTTATGCGGGTTTCAGCGATTTCGATTAGTCTTTTGATAACAAATTGATAACAGTCATAGCAAGTGCCATTATTCTTGTTATCCAGTGGTTTATGGGTAACGGAACAATTAACAGGTGGCTTGCAGACTAAAGTTCGGAGCTTGGCTCTGAACAAATTCCATATTATAAACTAAGCCCTTAGCTGTGGTTAATAACCATAGTTAAGGGCTTTTTTGTCGTTGCCAAAGCATCTGTAGGGAGCTGCCAGTGGCAGGTCCTGTAGGTGCTTATTTATCTTTCAAGTGGTCTTTGAATGCTTCCACGAGAGCGTCACTTAATTCCTGTGATGGAACTTTTGCCCAACGCTGTGTGGTGTCGAACTCTGGATAATGGTAACGCCAGTTATCGTATTCTTCTCTGTTGATTTCTTCGGAAGATAGCTTGTCTGCCTGTTCTTTCCAAGCATACAGCATTTTGAGGAGTTCATATGCTTCTCTGCCTTTGTCCTTGTTGACCTTTAAGCATACCTCTCCGTCTGCTTCACTGACAGTAAGACCGTAAATATCTTCAAGGGTAAACAGAGTGTGCATAAGACCGATATAGCTGTCTATGTCAGGAACATCAAGAGCCTGTGGAGAAACATCAAGCACCTGTGCCAATGCATTTGTAAGGTCTGCTTTCGGTTTGCGTGTACCAGTTTCGTACTGTGCCAAACGCACATCAGCACTCTTTTCTGGAAAACCGATTGCTGTACCGAGATACTTTTGTGTCATACCACGCATTAGTCTGAAAAAATGTATTCTTTCGCTGATAGCCATAATGATACGCTCCTTTTATATTTAGTGAAATAAGTATAGCAGAAATGTTTAGTGGAAGTCAAGAAAAACCGAAACAAAAATGTTTAATATTTTCTTTGCAACCACTTGACAATAGCAAATATGTTTAGTAAAATAAATTACGAATTAAACAAATATGCTTAATGCGACAACTGAATGACCGTCCGAAAAGCCAAACCGCCAAGACCTCGTCGGAGCAAGTTCCGTATCGTTCGCTTGTGTGCAAGCACAAAAGCTCATTCGCTGCACTGCTCCTCCTCTTCCCCAAAAGTCTCCGACTTTTCGGGAACCCCTATACGAGCGAGCGCCTGATGTACTGCGGTGCATTGGGACAGCACAGCGCCTGCCGACAAGCAGGAGTGCCTGTTGGAACTTTAACACGGAGAAAGCGGCAAGCAAAAAATTATTTTAAGAAAGGAAGAAAAAGGATATGGAAAACAGATTTATCCGAGCCGAAGATGTGGCTCAGGAACTAAACGTATCAAAACCTTATGCATATAAACTCATCAGACAATTAAATGAGGAATTGAAAGCAAAGGGCTTTATTACGATTGCAGGGCGTGTAAATCGCCAGTATTTTTACGAAAGGCTCTACGGAGCAGGAAAGGGGGAAATGTAAATGCCGGTATTTAAGAATGAAGATAACGGTACTTGGTATGTGATGGCAAGGTATGTGAACTGGAAAGGGGAACGCAAGCAGAAATGCAAGCGTGGCTTTGCTACCAAACGAGAAGCACAGGAATGGGAAAGAATGTTCAAATTGCAGACTTCTTCAGACCTTGATATGAGTTTTGAAGCCTTTACGGAGCTTTATATCAATGATGTGAAGAACCGTTTGAAGGAAAACACGTGGCTTACCAAAGAGCATATCATACGCACAAAGATACTTCCGTATTTCGGGAAACTGAAAATCAGCGAGATTTCCACAAAGGAGATTATTACTTGGCAGAATGAAATGCTTGCCTATCGTGATGAGAAGAAAAAGCCTTATTCACAGACGTATCTGAAAACGCTGCACAATCAGTTGTCCGCCATTTTCAATCACGCTGTCCGCTACTATGAACTGCGTTCCAATCCTGCGGCAAAGGTGGGAAATATGGGACGTGAGGAACACAAGGAAATGCTGTTCTGGACAAAGGAAGAATACAAGAAATTCTCTTTTGAGATGATGGACAAGCCTGTTTCCTTTTATGCGTTTGAAATGCTTTACTGGTGCGGTATCCGAGAGGGCGAGCTGTTAGCTTTGACTCCGGCAGATTTCAACTTTGATAAGGAAACAGTCACAATCAATAAATCCTATCAGCGTTTGAAAGGGCAGGATGTGATTACTTCTCCGAAAACGAAAAAGAGCAACCGCACGATTAAAATGCCGAAGTTTCTGTGTGAGGAAATGAAAGAATATCTCGGTATGCTTTACGGATTGAAGAAGAAAGACCGTATCTTTACGGTGACGAAAAGCTATCTTCATCACGAGATGGACAGAGGGGCAAAGGCGGCAGGCGTGAAGCGTATCCGCATTCACGATCTCCGTCACAGCCACATTTCACTCTTGATTGATATGGGCTTTTCTGCGGTGGCGATTGCTGACCGAGTTGGTCACGAAAGTATTGATATTACTTATCAGTACGCACACCTCTTTCCGTCAAAGCAGATTGAGATGGCAGAAAAATTAGATGATTTAGGGAAAGGAGATTTTGAAAATGTCAGCTAAGAACAGAGATAACAAAAATCGTTGGAGGAATATCACAGTAGGGTTTCGAGTATCGCCCGAAGAAAACGAACTCATTAACAGAGCTGTAGCTCTATCAGGATTGCCAAAACAGGAGTAATTGTTACCGCCGTTGCTTAAATCAGGATGTGGTGGTACAGGGCAATCCGAGAGTGTATAAGGCGTTGAAAACGGAATTTGCCACAGTCCTTGCGGAACTGAAAAGGATTGAAGCAGGAAAAGGTGTGGATGATGAACTGCTGAGTGTAATAGAACTGATTTCCATTATTCTCGGCGGTTTGAAAGGAGAGGATGCGAATGGAGAATAAAAAAGAAATGACTATTCCAAATGTATCTGCGGCAACAGATGCGGAACAGTCACTTTCCAAATGTACTGACAATAGTATAGTCAATCAGGATACGGATTTCAAGGGGTACGAGCAATCTCGAAGAAATCCAAAGGGAAATACTCAGACAGTTAGACCCTTCCTATCTGAAAACAGTATCAATGACAACGCTGTATGATACGGTGTTTGAGGTTGACAGACACCACTTATCGACGGTCTGCTCCAAAGGGGAACTTACCTTTTTCGTAGGTTCCCCGAAAGTGGGAAAGAGCTTTATGATGGCACAGCTTGCCTATCATATCAGCACAGGCACACCGCTTTGGGAGTATAAGGTGCGTAAGGCAACGGTGCTTTATTTTGCCCTTGAAGATGATTACCCACGTTTGCAGAAGCGATTGTTTCAGATGTTCGGTGCAAAGGAGACAGGCAATCTGTATTTCGCAACGGAATGTAAAACGGTCAATGGCGGACTGGAAGAACAGATAAGAGGGTTTATGAGGGAACACCCAGACACAGGCTTGATTATCATAGACACCTTAAAGCGTGTGCGTGAAGCAGGCGGAGCAGATTACAGCTACGCAAGTGATTATGATGTTGTGGCAAGGCTGAAAGCGTTGGCAGACAGTTACAAGGTTTCAATGCTTATTGTTCATCATACACGCAAACAAAAATCGGAAGATATATTCGATATGATTTCAGGCACGAATGGTCTGATGGGTGCGGCAGACGGTGCATTTGTTCTCAGTAAGGACAAGCGTACTTCCAACAATGCCACACTTGATGTTGCTGGCAGAGACCAGCAGGATATGAAAATCCATCTTGTAAGGGACAGCGAGCGATTGGTGTGGAACTTTGCAAAATCGGAAACGGAGATGTGGAAAGAACCGCCCGAACCTCTGCTTGAGAAGATAGCGGATACGCTCTTTTCGGAAAGTGACAGATGGGAAGGAACTGCTTCGGAACTTTGCGAAAGGCTTGCGGTGGATATAAAGCCGAATGTACTTTCTTTAAGGCTCAGTATCAACGCAAGCAGGCTGTTTCGTGATTACGGTATCCGTTATCAGAACAGCCGCACACACGACGGAAGAAAGGTTTCACTTTGGAAAGAAACCGAGCAGACGGCGTGACAAACGGTGTCAAAGGTGTCAATGTTTTTGAGAGCAGCACGCTGTGAAAAACATTGTCACCATCGTCACACTTTGACACCGGATAAAGTTTAGGGGAGTGTGCAGAGAGTGCCTTTTCAAAGGCGGCTCTTTGGTCTCGCCTGCTGGCTCGGTCGGTTCGCAGGCGTGTGTGCCACCGGCACACGCTCACCCCTCGGAGAGCCTTCGGAGAACGCAAAACCTGTTTACAGGTCGCATTTTTGATGGGTGTACCCGTCAAAAGTGCTTTTGCGTTACTTTTGACAAAAGTAACAAAACCTGAGAATGTTGAAATTTACAGATGGGAGATGAAAAAATGCAGAGAACGATAAGTGCAATGGTCGGTAAAGGCTCGGTCAATCACAATAGCCGAAAGTTCCGAGCAGAAAATGTAGACGGAACTCGTACTCATCTCAATATCGACTACTGCAATGAAAATATAAAGACAGTTTATCACGAATTGTTTGATGAAGCATTGGAAAGATACAATGCCAAGCAGATAAGGTCAGACCGAAAGATAAAAGATTATTATGAAAAAATCCGAAGTTCCAAGCAGGAAAAACCGTTCCACGAAATCATTTTACAGGTGGGCGGTAAGGGAAATATGAACGCCGATACGGAAAACGGAGAACTGGCAAAGCAGATTTTAGATGAATACTATCAGGGTTTTCAGGAGCGAAATCCACAGCTTCGGGTGTTCTCGGCTCATCTGCATATGGATGAAGCTACACCACATCTGCACATAGATTTTGTACCTTTTACCACAGGCAGCAAGCGTGGACTTGATACAAGAGTGTCACTAAAGCAGGCTCTTGCAACGCAAGGTTTTAAGGGCGGCAGTCGTGGCGATACGGAGTGGTCGCAATGGATACAGTCCGAAAAAGAACAGCTTGCGGCGGTGATGGAACGTTATGGGATTGAGTGGGAACATTTAGGCACACACGAAAAACATCTTTCTGTTTTGGATTATAAAAAGCAGGAAAGAGAAAAAGAAGTGGCGGCATTAGGTGCGAAAATCGAGCAGAAACAGATTGAATTTGATGTGTTGTCGGAACGAGTATTGAACTATGATAAGGCAAAAGACGAGCTGTCAAATCTTGAAATAGAGCTTGATACTGCACCGAAATATCAGTTGCCAGAACCAGAGAAATTTATGACTGCAAAGGCATATAAAACCAAAATGGCAGAGCCGGTTGTAAGGAAATTGAAGCAACTTGTCAAAACGGTGCTTGCCCGCTGCTTTGAGGGGTGGGACAACTATCATAGGCTGAATACAGCGAATGCACAGTTATACCGCACCAATCAGCGTTTGGAGAAAGTCAATGAAAGATTGACCGAAGAAAACAAAATCCTAAAAGCAGAAAATAAAGATTACAGCCTGCTCCGTAAGGTTTTTGGTCGCAAACAGATAGATGATTTGTTGGAGCAGGCAAGAACAGTTAAAGGTCGCAAGCGTGATAATACACGATCACGATAGACAAAAATCACAGGAGGAAAAGGAAAATGACAAAGACAATTTTTGAAGAAATGGGCGGAATTTATAGACAGGTGGGTGATTATTTATTGCCGAACATCACAGTACCAGCCGAAGAAGAAATAGAGCCGATTGGTTTATGGGGGAAACGACATGCAAGGCATTTAAAGGAACACTATAAAGTGTTATATATGAACCTGCTGACAAGCGGAAAGCTGCATAGTTATCTTGCAGAAGTCGATAAGCAAGCAGAGGATATGTTTCTTCGACTGGTAAAGGAATATGCCGACAGACAAGATGTGACGGAACAATTAAAGAAAGATAATCCCTACGAATGGATTGGAAGAATGAATAATATTCAGGCTTGTGTGAGGGAAGTTGTAGGAACGGAGTTGATTTACACATAAGCGTTTTACGGTATGGTGCTCCTGCGTTTGCTGGAGTGCTGTGGTTGTGGTTGTAAAGAGGTTGTGAAAGATTGAATTTCGTAATGGTTGGATGTATAATTAGGAAGTGAAAATTTTAATTTGCACTTCCATAAGGTGAAATGTATTGACACAAAAAATACAGTATGATAGTATTGCCATTAGAAGAAAGAAAGGCACATTTTGTGTAAGGTGAGGAAATGATTAATAGATAATTTGATTTAAGTAAGACACATATAGTTATTGAGCCTGTAGAGAATAGGTTTGTTTTGTGTACGCTTAAGTTGGATTATCGCAAGAGGCATTTCCTTTGTTTTCCTTTTGGAAAAGAAATAAGGGTCTATTTAGCGAGTCTATTTTTGCGTATGCAAAAAAGACTCGTTTTTGTGTGTTCAAAATAATAATTGGCTCAGACTTCGAAAAGGAGAAACTTTAATGTTGCAGATAAAAAAATTAAATTTAACACATAAAAAAGACCTGAGAATAATTCTTAATGATTTCAACCTTGTGCTAAATGATGGAGATAAGGCAGTTATTATTGGAGAAGAGGGAAATGGGAAATCGACATTAATGAAGTGGATATACAATCCGTCGCTTGTAGAAAACTATATAGAAGCAGATGGGGAAAGGATAATGGGACACGAACGTCTTGGTTATCTTCCGCAGGAGATGCTCGATGAAGATAAGGAAAAAACAATATACGAATATTTTTCTGAAGAGGAAATATTCTGGGAGAAAACGCCTAAAGAATTGTCTGTTATTGCGGGAAAATTTGGAATGAAAAATGATTTTTTCTACAGTAACCAGACAATGGGTAGTCTTTCAGGAGGCGAAAAAGTCAAGACACAACTTATGAGGCTTTTCATTCGCGATGTTTCTGTGCTGTTGTTGGACGAACCTTCCAATGACATCGACATTGCGACGCTTACATTACTGGAAAAAATCATAAATGACTGGAAGCACATTGTGCTTTTTATTTCACACGATGAAACGCTGATAGAGCGTACTGCCAACATGGTGATACATATCGAGCAGATTATACGAAAAACAAAGGCGAGATATACCGTGGCAAAGCTTCCCTATAGACGCTATGTGGAAGAACGGCTTCATAAATTTGAAATCCAAAAACAGCGGGCACTGAGTGACCGTAGGGAGAAAAAGATTCGCGATGAAAAATATCAAAGAGTTATGCAGAGTGTACAAGGTGCATTAAGAAGTTGTACCAGACAAGCACCGTCTGTTGCCAAAAACTTAAAGGACAAAATGCATACGGTTAAGGCAATGGAACGAAGATTTGAAAAAGAAGATGAAAATATGACTCAGATGCCGGAACAGGAAGAAGCAATCTTTGTCAAATTAGGGGATGAAAACTCACACATTCCCGCAGGAAAAACGGTCATAGAATATGAACTTTCAAAGCTTGTGACTCCGGATGGCAAAAGAATTTTAGCAGAAGGAATTCATTTAAAAATAAAAGGTTCAGAAAAAATCTGTATGATAGGAGCCAACGGGGCAGGAAAAACGACTCTTCTAAAAAAGATAGCGGAAGAACTCCTAAATCGGAATGACATTAAAGCAGAATATATGCCTCAAACTTATGAAGACCTGCTGGATTTGGATGTTACACCGGTTGATTACCTTGATAAAACAGGAGATAAAGAAGAGCGTACAAGAATTAGAACATACCTTGGTTCACTTAAATACACACCAGATGAAATGGAGCATCCGATTCGGGAGTTATCAGGCGGACAAAAGGCGAAAGTGCTTCTCTTGAGGATGAGCTTAAGTGGTGCAAATGTTCTTATTCTGGATGAACCGACAAGAAATTTTTCACCATTGTCCGGTCCGGTAATAAGAAAAATGCTCCGAGAATTTCCGGGGGCTGTCATTAGCATTTCTCACGATAGAAAGTATATTGAAGAGGTGTGCGATAAAATATATCAGCTAAATCCTAATGGATTACAGCTAATTGGTGATTGATAACAAAAAGGATGAAAGACTGACAAATTTCAGGCTTTTAGTGAGTTGGAAAGCATACAAAGATTTGAATTTGGAGGATAGATTATGGTACGTACAGAAGATGCATGTGAAATTATAAAATATGCTTTGCAAAACGAAATTAAAGTATATTTAGATGGCGGATGGGGTGTTGATGCACTTCTTAAAAGAGAATCAAGAATACACAATGATATTGATTTGTTTGTTGAACTGAAACATTATCATGATTATATTTATGTGATTAAGCAGCATGGATTTGAGGAAGTAAATACTGATTATACAACGGATGGTCATACTGTCTGGAAAGATGATAAACAAAGAATCATTGATTTACATTGTTTTGAATTTACAGATGACGGAATTGTTTATGAGGGAGATATATTTCCATCAAAAACTTTTTCCGGTATTGGAAAAGTTGGAGATATAACTGTTTCTTGTATTGAACCATTGAGTCAGGTAATGCTTCATTTGGGATATGAACACGATAAAAATGATGTGCATGATGTGATGCTGTTGTGTGAAACATTTCAAATAGCAATACCAGATGAATATAAGGAAAAGTAAAATTTCAGTTTTGTGTTGAATCTCTAAGCAAAATAGCTTATAATTTGACATGCTACATATAGTTATTATCCACAGTTATCGAGTAGGTGTTATCAATGCCGATAACAAAATGATAACATTAGCTCGTATAGGCAGGATAATATGGATATATCAAATAATCAAAAGAACGAGAAACATTACAGAGAATAATTCCTAAACAAAAAGCGTTAGTCTTTGTAGAGTTTGAGTAGCGGACTAAATTGCGAAAAAGCCCATAAATAAAGGTTTTGCGGGCTGTCTGGATGTTCCGGTGGAGTGCAAATGGAGTTAAAAAATCTTTTTTTTCTTTGTTTTCTTTCCGGAGTTATCTGAGATTTTCGCAAAAGTAACTATGCTCAGAAAATATAATTAGTGTGAATATGAAGAACAGTTTGTTTTGATGGAAATATTTTCCGTCAGGGCAGACTGTTTTTTTATACCCTTTTTCAATGATATTAACTCCATGGTTCAGCGATAACACATATGGAAACTGTAAAATTAAAATAATTTGCTAAATTTCGGAAAATGATGTCCGATTTTGCATTTGCCAGTACAGAGTATATGAAGAGATAAATATTCAAAACACAGGAGGTACTGATTATGCAGAACAAATTATTTTTAAAGGCAGCCGATATATGTGAACTTCTGGAGGTAAAACAGACATCGGCTTATGAGATCATTGGCAATCTGAATAAGGAGCTGGAAGAACAGGGATATTTGACGCTTAGAGGAAAAGTTCCGACAAAGTATTTTGTGAAGCGTTTCTACGGAGTGGAAGATACTTGTGAGATTCCACAGGAAGAGGGAAAGGAATGGTTTCATGCGTAAGAGAAAAATGTATTTATCAGTGGAAGACATTGCAGAACTCTTTGGATTATCAGTTTCGTTTGCTTACCGGGTGGTGGAAAGAATGAATGCCGATCTGGAAAGCAAGAACTATTATGTTATTCTCGGACGGGTGCCAACCCGCTATGTAGAGGACAAGATCTATGGTCTGGAACATGTTGAGCAATATTTGAAGGAGGATAAAGCGATATGAGTATAGTGCAGGAAAAAATGTATATGGATAGGCCGGAAATATAAAACTGTCGCTGGGGTACTGATCTATCGTGCATAGCGTGTCCAGTTCCGAAAGCGGCAGCGTTTCAAAGGATGTTTCCCAGCCACGCTGACGCTTCCTTTCCCGGAAGTAGTCAACGGCTTCATGGTACAGTACCAGCTTGCAAAAATGGTCAAACTGGCAGCGCCTCCCGTAATCATCAGGGGTAACTTTCATCTTCTCACCCCCTTTCCGTGGAGAGTGAGCAGGATGATCCTGTCCGTTGTCAGGGGCCTATGCTGGCCCTGGTCTGCTGACCGCCTCCTTTTCCATCTGATTTTTTGCCGGAAATGACAATCCGCGAAAATCGACAAAAATCGCCCGGCAGGTCGTAAACCTACCGGGCGACGATTTGAAGCGTTTTGTTGTTTTCTTACATGGTATAGTTCATACTCATAGCCGGAATATTCCCGTGGCGGGGCAAGGCTTTTTTTAAGCGGTAGAAGTGGATTAGATTATAATGATAGTAAAACAGCATGGCGGCGTCCTCCCGTGGGCCGCCATGCCTTTAACTGCTGGGAATGACAGAAAGAAAGCAGCGGCCTTGATTTCTCAAAACCGCCACCAGTGAATATAAATTAAGCGTGAAAATGGGTCTGCCCAGCAGCGGTTTTTTTCTTTTCTGCCGCTGGGCAGATGTTTTTTCTTTAGATACATGATAAGAGGAATTTTTGAAGATTCCATAAAGATTTGAAAAATGGACGGACATAAAAGACGTCCATTACACTATCGGAAAATCAGCAAGGAAGTTTCATAGTAACCTTTGCGCCGCCGGTTTCTTTTGAATTTTCTAAAATAAGCTGACCATTATGTTGTTCCATAATCGAATTTGTAATATATAGACCCATACCAAAGTGTAACTTTGAATTGCGGCTTTGATCGCCCATATAGAACCGTTCCTGTGCGTGGCATAATGCCTCTTTAGAAAACCCCGTTCCCTCGTCTGTGACTGAAATTTCCACGAAACCGTTGTTACTCTGAACATCCACATAAAGCGTTCCGCCTTGCGGGGAGTAGTCCAGCCCATTACTGATAACATTCATAATAGCACGTTCTATCAGCACCCTATCAAATTTCAGCATTTGAGGGAGTGAAACAGTATTCATTTGCAGCCGGATTTCTTTTGTCCGGCATAGTGATTCCATATAACCGAACAAGTGCTGCATGAACGCTGGCAAGTCTATACTTTCAATATGGAGCTGATAACCAACCGCCGCCCGTGATATATCAATCAGGGTTTGAATATATGACTGCATCTGGCCGGAGCTTTCCACGACGTAACCAGCGTATAATCGTTGCTCATCATCAAGATTTGTTTCTGTGAGTAAATCAGCATTTCCTTGAATAACCGTCAGAGGCGTTTTCAAATCATGGGCAAGCGCGGCGATTTGCTCTTTCTGTGTCTGTTCGGTTTTCCATTGCCGTTCTAACGAAATTTTCAGATTATCTTTCATATCTGAAAAAGATGCAAGGACATCTTCAAACTCTTTGATTTTGGCGTGTCCTACTTCAAAATCAAGGTTTTGCTTTGAAACCTCCGCAGTTGCTTCAAAAAGCGGGGTCAGTTGTGTACGCAGGTTCTTAGCAAATCTGGCGGTCAGTATGATAATGACCAGCAGCGAATTTACAGCCATCAGAATAAACGCAAGCGTGTCAGGAGATGGAAAATATTCCGGTAGCCATGACACTGTAAATTGAGAACCAATATAATACCTTAAAACGCAAAATTCGTTTTCCCGGACAACAAGTGCAAACTGCCTCCCCGTAGCATATTCAATATATTCTCCCTTTGCGTACAGCAGGGCAATTTCTTTTTCATCATCGTCCATATTGCTGTAAAGCTCATTAAAGTTCCTGTCCAGAATTAAGTAGCCGCATCCCTGTGGAATCACAACCTTTGTAATATCCGGGGCAATCGTCAGCGTTGGAATGATCTCTTTTACCTGCAATTCACTTAGATTTGCTCTTGTAGCTAATCCAGCATTTACAGCAAGTCCCTCCAAACCAACAGGGACAATAATTGCCGCTACCAGCATGACAATGAGGGAGATAGCAAACTGGCGAAACAATATTTTCAATGTAGGTTTCTTTTTCACTCCCATTTATATCCTATCCCCCATACGGTGCTGATCGGACTTATTTTGAAATGCTCCAATTTCGCACGAATATTTTTTATATGCGTTGAGATCGTAGAGTTATCGCCTATTCCATCAAACCCGAAAACGGCTTCATAGATTTGTTCTTTTGTAAAAACCTGTCCCCGGTTTTTCGCAAGGTATTCACAGATTGAATACTCGCTTTTGGTAAGGGGAACCGGCTGTTCTGAAACATACAGTACCTTTGCGGAAAGGTCAAATCTTATATCAGGCTCAAATGAAAGTGTGCTGTGATGCTCCCTTTTTTCTCTGCGTAAATGTGACGCGACACGGGCGCGAAGCTCCTGAATACGAAAAGGTTTCGTAATATAATCATCCGCACCGATGCCCAATCCAAACAATATATCTTCCTCTAATGTCTTTGCGGTCAGAAAGAGAATCGGGCAGTCTACCATATTCCTGATTTGTTTGCAAAACTCAAACCCGTCTGTGCCAGGCATCATCACATCCAAAAGAATGAGGTCATAGAAATGCAGCTTTTTGATGTCTACATCATCCGCATTTTGACAGACTGTTATCAAATATCCATCTTTCCCCAAACTGTTCTTAATCAATTCCAAGATAGAAACTTCATCGTCAACTACAAGTAAGTGGGTCAAAAAATCACCTCCCGCCCCATTATACCACATTGTTGAGGTTACTCATCATTATTTTTAATGTCAGCTTTCCGATATTCATTGTTGATATTTACAGCTACGGCATTGCTTATATCCACATCCACAATACTGTAAACGTAGCCGAAACTGAAATCTTCCCCCGCCACATTTTTGAAGCGTTTCGATACCTGCCCGATTTCTTCTTGCAGTTCTGACATTTCAAGACATTCATCCGTTATGGTATATGTCAGGCCGTTATATGAAATTTCATCATAGTTTGCGGCGTTCAGCTCATAATACGGCAGAGATTCATTTAACGCCTTATTTTTATCGGCGGTATCGCGGAGCGCACCGCAGGCCGATAAGCATATAAGACTTACAAGCACAATTACCACAGCAAACAGGCACTTTTTATTCACTGTTTTTACCTCCCTCCCAACCATGAAACCAAACCAAACTGGCAATCAGCAGACAAACAGTGCAGCATACAGAAATAATCATACCGCTGAAAAAATCGGTTTTTACCTGTGCATACAGTTGGGGGCTATCCCATGCAAGCACAGTGTAATCCATAGCACGAACGCCCCAGGCCCAGGGAATATATTTCCATGTAGCGTCACCAAGCCCTGTTATCATAAGGGCAGCTATTAAACTCCCTGCAATTCCCAATCCCATAGATGCACCTTTTCCGAAGCTCATTCCCACAAACAAATGAATCAGGTAAATGGGAAGCATGGTAATCAACAATAGAATCCCTGCTTTCAGGTAAAGGCTTGCCGGAGCATCCCTATATAGTGCAGCGAATGTTCCTAACGCTAAAAATGTTGCGCCAAAAGCACAGATCATCAGAAAACCAAGTTTACCAATATACGTTGCCATGCGAGATGGGATTGTTCCCAACAAAAGCTGATAATGCCCGGCCTGATTTTCGATCTGAACAACCAGGCCCACAATAATGCCGATCAGAAACGGGAACGCAACGGCCAGCACTTCCAGATAGGCACTGATTTTGGTTGCCAGTTCCCATCTGGATATATGATAGTAACCCGCAAAAATCGCCGCACATATAATCGGAATCATGCTGTGCATATAGAGCAAAATGCTATGTTTACACTTCTGATATTCTGCTTTCCAGCAGCGAACCACAGATACCATAGTTACCCCACCTCCTTTTTCTCAAACCATCTTGCAGTTAAAAATGACAGCGCCGCAAACCAGGCCAGCGAAATGACCAATACAAGTATAATCATCCAAAATGCCATTGCCGTACTCTGATCTGCAACCGGCTCACCATTAGGTAAAATACCTAACACGGAAATCATAAGATGCGGCACCCAGCTATACGGGCAGATCATCCACAAAGAGGTTGTAGCCGTGAAAATCCCTAAAACGCTTCCAAGTCCGGCATTAAGAATAACCGTGACAAAGATACCAACTTTTTTTGATAACCATAAGCACAGCGGAACTTCCCATAGGCTTGCAATGACAATACAAGCTGTTCCGGCCGCAGCCTGCCAAATTCCGATTGTCAGGGGAATTTCGTTGATAACTAATATTGCAAAACCGCCCAACAGATTTAGCGCCAGGAAAATGAAATTCCCCACACAGGAGTAAATACCGGCCACTCCAATTTTGGCTTTCCAGACTTTGTTCTGCGAAACAGGCAATGAAGCAACGGCACGATATTTTAGTTTGCCATTATCCCGCTGTTCAATCAAGGCACAGGTGAGCGTAAGGAATCCAGGATAAAGCAGGTTATACCACCAATTATAAGAATTGAGCTGGAACCAAAGAGGGGCAAAAAAGTTCATAAGCGCAGTTACAAACGGGGCCAGAACGATCAGCGTTTTTGTGAAAGTTCTCTTATGCTTTAGGTTCTCTGCCTGAATATATGCCATCTCCATTTAATATCCCTCCTTACCATTTCTGCGAATAACATCCATAAAGAGTTGTTCCAAATCTTCACCAGCGCGAAGCTCTCCCTCATATCCAAGGACGCCGCCAGCAATGATACCCACATGATCTGCAATCTGCTGGACTTCTGACAGAATATGGCTGGACAAAATAACTGTAATCCCTTTGCAGGGAAAAGAGCGAATTAACTCTCGAAGTTCCTCAATCCCTAAAGGGTCAAGGCCGTTAGTCGGTTCATCCAGAATCAAAAGCTGGGGACTGTTCAGCAATGCAATAGCAATACCAAGCCGCTGCTTCATACCAAGAGAAAACTGCCCGGCCCGTTTCTTGCCGGTATTCGTGAGCTGGACAATTTGCAATACCTCGTTAATTCGTGCATCGTCCAGGCCGAGCAATGTAGTTCTGACTTTGAGATTTTCGTATGCAGTCAGATTTTCGTAAAGCGGGGGCATCTCAATCAAAGCACCGATATGCTCCAGATCATTCCGCTTCCACGGGTGGCCGTCAAACTCGATGCTTCCCGATGTGGGGCGCAAAATGCCGGTGAGCATTTTTAAGATCGTGGATTTGCCAGCCCCATTCGGCCCCAGCAGACCATAAACCGAGTTGCGCCGGATGTTCAGTGACACATTGTTTACCGCCATTTGCCCCTTGAAATTTTTGCAGAGGTCAGTCGTTTTCAAAATCATATCCATATAATCAAGTCCTTTCTTTGATTTTACGGATAGCATACCGGGCAATTTTGAAGATTTCATAAAGATTCCCGAAAACAGAATATGAACAATACACCGTAAGCTCCCATGTTTTTGGTCTTTGATTCAATCATCTTTCTACGGATAAGCTTCTTTTCTTCGGGGGAAACACAAAACAAAATCTGTATATTTCTTTTTCTCTTTGCCATAGGCAGATTCTCCTTTCTTTGGTTCTTCGAAGTAGTGACTTCTGGGCTTTTAATTTAGGGCAGGGTTCCCTAAATTGCTGGTTTTTCGGAAGTGTATATACACTTCCTGTCCTTGCTATTTACCGGTGGCACAGCCTCCGGAAGAGAGTCCTTAAAAAAGATCCCTCTATAAATAAGGTACTGAGAGAAGAAAAAGAGGACATCGAAGCTCTGAAGTATGACGCAAGCATGATTCTGTGGTATAGTAAAATCTGAATGAAAAAGAAGAAAAGAGGTCAAACCGATGTCACGGAAAAACCATAAGATGATAGATGGGAGATTACTGCAAACGAATAAGAAGTATTCCCAGTTAAAAATGAAGCAGAAAGAAAAGATTGCGGAATGGATGTTTCAGGCAACCAGAGATTATTATATGAAAAAATGTACTTTTCCGAGTGACAAACATCTGGAAGAAGTGGTGGATTCTGTTTATGAAAAAATTGAAGATGCAGAAATCTGGATTCCGTATGGAGAGGTCTTCAAGCATTATAAATCCAAACGATCGGATATCAACAAACGTGTCAGAAAATCTCTGAATGAAAAAGAAGAGAGTCGGATTGAGAAGGTCTGTTTTATGAATATGTGTATGATTCAGGATCATAAAGGGAATGTACTGGCTCTGGATAAAGTAAATGATAGCTATACCGGTACAACTTTTCCAGGCGGTCACGTAGAAGCAAATGAGATTTTTCAGAAATCTATGATTCGGGAAGTCTGGGAAGAAACAGGACTTACGGTTGAAGCACCGAAGCTTGGAGGATTATATCATTGGCATAAGAGCGGAGTGCACTATGTTATTACCTTGTATAAAGCGGATAAGTTTACCGGAGAATTAAAGAGTTCTGAGGAAGGAAGAGTTTATTGGATTCCGCTGGAAGAGTTAAAAACAAAAGAACTTGCTACAGGTATGGAACACGTTTTGCGGATTCTGGAATCAGAGAAGGTGGATGAGTGCTATATGCATCTGGAAGCAGATGGATATGTGGGAGACTTGTATTAAAGAATTACATGAGAAATGGCTGCCTGTTCATTGGAGAAAAGACAGCCATTCTTTATAAGATACATCATTCATATACAATCATAACGGCACCTCGTCTTTTCCTAAAATTATAAATACAACTGTATTGAAAAATAAGCTGTGCTGTCATACACTTGTATTATAATACAGGGGTATAAAGGAGCGAGAAGATGAGAAAAAGATGGTTTATCAGTCTGATAATCGGTATAATAATTACAGGTGGTTGTCTGGGATATCTCCAGTTTGGAAGAGATATGGATGTGTATGGTTCCCATGCAATGACAGCGGACAATTACCATGAGGAGCGTTTGACGGTAGTGGTAAATAAACTGTATGTAGAGGATCAGAAAGTATGTGCAGAAGAAATCGTGAAACGTTGCAGGGAAAATTCATTTAAAAGTGTGCGGTTCAGCTACGATCAGTCGATTCCGAATGCGTTATATGTGACGGTATATTCATCAAAGCGACAGGCAGAAAAAGGAATACAGATGTTTTCGTTTTCTTACTTGCCGGAGGATGGCGATGGAACGTATAATATTGTTAATGATTCGGATAAATTTATGTTGAAGCTGGAGAAATAACACAGCTGATGATACAGCTTAGAAGAGTAGGAGTGAAAGAATGGTAGAAGATACTATGTTTTCCGGGGAATCGAAAAATATTGAGTACAAGGTATCCTTACCTGATAAAAGTGAAAAGTACATGAAGACAATCGTAGCTTTTGCCAATACACAAGGTGGCAAGCTGATTGTTGGAGTAGATGATAAAACATACCAGATTGTTGGTGTGGAAAATGATGTGTTGTTTCAGATGATGGACGGAATTGCCAATGCAGTTTCTGATTCCTGTGTGCCACAGATTATTCCTGATATTGAGCCACAGACAGTAGACGGGAAAACGGTCATTGTTGTATCAGTAGAAGCTGGAAAGAACAGACCGTATTATCTGAAATCAAAGGGAAAAGATAATGGTACTTATATCCGTGTTGCAGGTACATCAAGGCAGGCATTTCCAGAGAAAATAAAAGAACTGGAGATGGAAGGAGCCAGAATCTCCTGGGATGAACTTACCTGTGTAGGATATCCAGTTTCAGAAGAAGCTACAGAGAAACTTTGCCAGGATATTGAAAAGTTCCGGAAAAAAGCAGGAATGTCAGAGCATTCTGTGAAGAAAGAGCAGCTGATAAACTGGAAGATCTTAAAGCAGAGTGAGGGACAGTTTCTGGCAACGAATGCCTATGCGCTGCTGACATCAGATTATTTCTCATTTTCTAAAACCCAATGTGCGGTATTCAAGGGAACAGATCGTGCAGTATTTCTTGATAAGAGAGAATTTACAGGACCAATCTATACACAAATCGAAGAAGCAGTAGATTTTGTATTGAGAAATATTCGACTTGGAGCAACAATTGACGGATTGGTGCGAAAAGAGAAATATGAGCTACCACCGGAAGCAATCAGGGAAATGATTATTAACGCCCATTGTCACCGTAACCTGTTGGATGAATCCTGTATTCAGGTCGCAGTTTATGATGACAGACTGGAAGTGACTTCTCCAGGCGGATTATATAACGGATTGACTTATGAGGAAGTCATGAATGGTCATTCTAAGATCCGGAATAAAGGAATTGCCAATATATTCAGTCAGATGGGACTCGTAGAAGCATGGGGAAGCGGAATTAAAAGAATCCTTAATGCAGCAGAGGAGTATGGACTTCCGAAGCCGAAATTTCAGGAATTCGATAATATGTTTCGGGTAGAGTTGTTCCGAGTCAATCCAATAACTGACCAAGCTAACCAAGCTACTAACCAAGCTAACCAAGATTTAGAGAGATTAGACCAAGTGGAAGATGAAAATGTACTGAGTGAGAAAGAAATAGAAATTCTGAATCTTGTACGTATGCAACCTTCAATCACGCAGAAAGAAATGGCTAATGCGTTAGATTGGAATCTTGCTAGTGTGAAGTATTATATAACCAAATTGAAGGAAAAGAATTATCTGAAGAGGCAGGGAAGTAGCCAAAAAGGGAAATGGGTGATATTAACAAAACGAGATTGACACTTGTATCAATTCATGTTAAACATATGAAATGTAAGGAGGAGAGAAAGATGCCTAGAAAACCATCATTAGACGGCAAAGATTCTAGTCTGAGAATCAGGATGTCACCAGAGCAAAAAGAAAAGCTAGTATTTTATGCAGAGAGACATTATCAGACTATGAGTAATGTAATATTCCAGGCGTTGGACATTCTTTACGCAAGAGAAGAACAACAAAATAATAAAGAGTAAAATGGAGTTATTTTGGAGTTTATTTCTTCATTTTTTAGCACTCCTCTTTGGCACTTTTTTGATAATCCCCTTTGTAAGAATCAGAAAATCCGGTTCATACGGAGCACCAGAGAAAACATCAAAAAAAGACACAGAAACATAGAGAAAAAAATTAGAAGCCTTGCATCAGGGAACGTCCTGACGCAGGGCTTTTTCAGTCCTGAAAGAAAAGGGAAGAAAAATAGTGCAGTATCCCGGAAGCGCCGGAAAAGGAAGTTTTTACAAGTGAGTTTGCTAAAAAAATGCAAAGTGGGTGTGCGAAGGGACAGGACATATAAGCTTTGTATTCTATCTGGCAAACTAGACAGACTTAAAAGTCATATTCTACCTTCGAGGGGTATGCTTTTCATCTAAAATAGAGTACGATTAATAAAAAAAGGAGGTAGATGGATGGATCTTATCAAAATTGGAAAATATATTGCAGGTAAGCGAAAGTCATTGGGGATGACACAAAAGCAACTGGCAGAAAAATTAGGTATGAGTGATAAGTCTGTTTCTAAATGGGAGCGAGGAGTTTGCCTGCCGGATGTATCTGTTTATAAAGAACTTTGTTCAATTCTTGGTATTAGCCTCAATGAGTTTTTGGCTGGAGAAGATATAGCTCAAGAGAATATGATTCAGAAGTCAGAAACAAATATTATTGAAGTGATCAGAGATAATATAGATAAACAGAAATGTCTAAAGGTTATGAAATGTATATTATTAGTTATATCTATCTGTGCGGTATCAGTAATCGGATTTACCATATACCGTCTGAAAAAACCACAGAATTATATTTCTCCTGTTGCAAAGGATAGCATAGAAATGCAGACAGCAGAACTGCTTGCTGGACCGGATGGAGCATTTGTCTATAAGTTTATCACAACGGATGAATATAAAAAACTCAGATTACATATTTATCGATACGAATCAGGAAAATTGAGTGATCAGGACAAAGTTGAAATGGGATTTGAAGATATTGGTTCGCCAAAAAGTGGTGAAATCGTAATGGTGCCTGATTTCGATACTTATGTAATTAAGTTAATTATTTCTGGAGGTGGTAGTAGGTTGTCAACAGAAATTCCTGTTTTAGAAAATGTAGAAAATAGAGAATACTATGGCAGAACAGCAACTGAAATAAAAAATGTCGTAGACATTAGATACGATAAGCAGCAGCCACTTATTGCCTTTGTTTATGATAATGATGAAATGAGTGTTCCGACTTTAGACGATTTTATAAATAGCCAAACAGATTTTCTTTCAAAAAATGATTATGTGTATTATGTGGCATTTGAGTTTTGTAAGTAATAGATTTGATAATATGTTTCGGATAGAGCTGTTCCGTAATTCATTTCCGGTGACAAATGAAAAAGAAAACATCGGAGGTAGAGTGGAGAACAGACCTTAACGATACACAGCAAAAGATTATAAAGTTGCTTTCAGAAGATCATCAATTATCAGCGGTTAAGTTAGCTGAAAAAATCGGGGTTGTCAGGCGAAATATTGAGAACAATATTAAGAAGTTAAAAGAATATGGTATTCTCATAAGACATGGCTCTCCAAAGAATGGTTACTGGGAGATTATAGATAAAGATCTACAGGAGTGAGAAGTAAATTAATCCAAGATTAGTCAAATGCTGAGAGAAATAGACCTTCGCAGACGTAATGTTTGCGGAGGTTTTTTTGATAAAAAATTAATCATGATAATAATGTGATGATATCACAGAAAACAAATGAATTTCAGATTATAATAAAGCCACAAAAGAAAAAACAAGGAGGACTGTAAAATGTCTGCTATTAATATCAATAAAAATAATTTTCAGAATGAAATAATGGATTCCGAGAAAACCGTTCTTTTAGACTTTTGGGCTCCCTGGTGTGCTCCCTGTCGTATGGTGGTTCCTATCATGGAGGAGATTGCAAGTGAACGCCCTGATATCAAAGTTGGAAAGATCAATGTGGATGAGCAGCCTGAACTGGCAAGTAAATTTGGGATTATGAGTATTCCAACTTTGGTGGTTATGAAGAATGGGAAGATTGTAACAAAAGTTTCAGGGGCAAGACCTAAGAAAGCGATTTTAGAAATGCTTTAATGAGGAAAGGTGGAAAAATAAGATGAAGGTAATAATCGTAGGCGGTGTAGCCGGAGGAGCTACAGCCGCAGCAAGAATACGCAGACTGGATGAACATGCAGAAATTACTGTGTTTGAAAGATCTGGATACATATCCTATGCAAATTGTGGGCTTCCTTATTATATTGGAGACGTGATCACAGATCCGGAAGAACTTACATTACAGACACCAGAGAGCTTTTTTAAACGCTTTCGCATTAATATGAAAATTCATCATGAAGTTATCTCCATACATCCGGATCGTAAAACTGTTTCAGTGAAAAATTTGGAGAATGGTGAGATATTTGAAGAAAACTATGATAAGCTGATCCTTTCTCCAGGTGCAAAGCCAACACAGCCGAGACTTCCTGGAGTTGGTATTGATAAACTTTTTACACTTCGTACAGTAGAAGACACTTTTCGTATAAAGGAATATATAAATAAGAACCATCCAAAATCGGCTATATTGGCAGGTGGTGGATTTATTGGTCTGGAACTGGCAGAAAATTTGAGAGAGCTTGGCATGGATGTTACAATTGTTCAACGGCCTAAGCAGCTGATGAATCCTTTTGATCCGGATATGGCATCCATGATCCATAATGAAATGAGAAAGCACGGGATAAAATTGGTACTGGGTTATACGGTAGAAGGATTTAGAGAAAAGGACAATGGAGTAGAGATTCTATTAAAAGATAATCCGTCCCTTCAGGCTGATATGGTGGTGCTGGCAATCGGCGTTACACCAGACACAGCATTAGCAAAAGAAGCCGGTCTGGAGCTTGGCATCAAGGGAAGTATCGTAGTGAATGACAGGATGGAAACTTCTGTACCGGATATTTATGCAGCAGGTGATGCAGTTCAGGTAAAACATTATGTTACGGGTGATGATGCGCTGATTTCTTTGGCTGGTCCAGCCAATAAGCAGGGAAGGATCATTGCTGATAATATTTGTGGTGGTGATAGCCATTATTTAGGCAGTCAGGGAAGCTCCGTTATCAAAGTGTTTGATATGACAGCAGCCACTACAGGTATCAATGAAACCAATGCTAAAAAGTCAGGGTTAGAGGTAGATACAGTAATTCTTTCTCCTATGAGTCATGCCGGTTACTATCCTGGTGGAAAAGTGATGACCATGAAGGTGGTTTTTGAAAAAGAGACTTATCGTTTGCTTGGCGCTCAGATTATTGGATATGAAGGAGTTGATAAACGTATTGATGTGCTGGCAACAGCGATCCATGCAGGGCTGAAGGCAACCCAGTTGAAAGATCTGGATCTCGCATATGCACCGCCTTATTCCTCTGCAAAGGATCCTGTAAATATGGCCGGCTTCATGATAGACAATATAGCAAAAGGGACCTTAAAACAATGGCATTTGGAAGATATGGATAAGATTTCTAAAGATAAAAATGTGGTGTTGCTGGATGTGAGGACTGTAGGTGAATTTAACAGGGGTCATATGAAGGGATTCAACAATATTCCTGTAGATGAACTAAGGGAACGAATTAGTGAAATTGAGAAAGGAAAGCCTGTGTATCTGATATGCCAAAGTGGTCTGCGCAGTTACATTGCCAGCCGTATTCTGGAAGGAAATGGTTATGAAACATACAACTTTTCCGGTGGATTCCGCTTCTATGATACAGTGGTTAATGACCGTGCGCTGATAGAAATGGCATATGCATGTGGTATGGATTATTAAAAAATAATCACAATATTTTTATAATTTTCTCGTAGCATAAAAAGATCCCCCATTTATTAGAATGACTTTTATAATTCTGATAAATGGAGGATTCTTTTGATGTTACAGAAAAACAGTTTTATGATCTTTGTAGTGTTTCCAGTCTTTTCGAATCCAGGATTGTGATTTTGCCGCGGGAGAGTTTGACGAGTCCTTCGCCTTGAAAGTATCGAAGCATTCGAGTGATAACTTCCCTGTGGGAACCAAGATGATTAGCAATCGTCTCATGAGTGATTTTCAATTCATTTGTTCCTTCGATAGAGGTCTCTTCTAAAAGAAATGAAGCAATACGCTTATCTAAACTCTTCCACATGATTTGTTCAATCAGCCACATGACATCAGAAAAACGGGTAGCCATTAACTCATTGGTATAGTTTGCGACGGGAGCAGATTCCTTCATGATGTCCTTATAGATCTCAGCAGGGATGATCCAAAGATCAGTATCTTTTTCTGCTTCAATGGTTACTTCAAATTGAATGGAGCGTATGATACATGAGGCGGATAAAAGACACATATCCATATCGAACAGACGGTAAAGTGTAATCTCTCGTCCCTCATCTGAAAGTATGTAGGTTCGAAGCTGCCCGAATTTAACCAGTAATAATCCAGTACAGTCCAGGTTTCCGTTGTGAATGATCGTTCCTTTTTTTACATCCCGTGTGATTAAATTGTCTGAAATTATTTTTTTCTGTGCTGTATTTAAGTCATTCCATAGTGGAAAATAATTTTCGAAGTTCATAACAGTTATCTCCTTTACGAACATAGTATACTTGCTTTTTTTAGATGCGT